>CAZMYK010000123.1:0-9010 GCA_964570435.1 uncultured Saprospiraceae bacterium
ACACGCAGGCCTTCGAAAGTATGTGCAGGAGCATCGATCTTTACACCATTTACAAGAATCGAAATGATCTTAGCCAAGTCGAAGCCTTGCTTTATGGGCAGGCAGGGCTGCTGAGCGCAAACTTTCAAGATGAATACCCTAAGTTGCTCAAGAGGAATTACAAGCATCTTCAAAGGAAGTATAAGTTGACGCCTATCGAGCCAGCTACATGGAAGTTCTTTAGACTCCGTCCCGTTAATTTTCCGACTGTTAGGATTGCGCAGTTTGCAGCTTTGATTGCAAAGAACCAGTCGTTCTTTAGCAGATTGCTTGAAATTGAGAAGGTGTCGGACTTGGATGAAATATGGGAGGTAAAGACAAATGCTTACTGGGATACCCACTATGTTTTCGATAAGGAGGCTAAATTCCTAGAAAAGAACATTGGTATTACCTTTAGGAACACCATTTTGATAAATGCAGTGATACCCTTAATCTTTGTCTACGGTAAGTTAAGGAATGAAGCAGTCTATGTAGAAAAGGCAGTATCGCTAATGCAAGCACTACCAGCAGAAAGAAACAAGATTATATCTAAATGGAAGAAACTAAAATTTGAGGTTTCTAATGCTTCGGATAGTCAAGCACTTTTACATCTTAAAAGGGAGTACTGCGATAGAAATAGATGCCTGCAATGCGCCATAGGTCACCAAGTTCTGAAAGAAGATTTTCCGGTTTATGGACTACTTTATGAGGCCTAAGGAACTTAGCAGAACTCGAAGATGTCCTTAGGGTCTAAGCCAAGCTCTTCGTATAGCTTGCCTTTATGCACTTGAAATTTTTGATCTGAAATGGCAACGATGACCTGCTTTTTATTGACTTCTGTTAATATGTCCCTACTTTCGACCAAGTGCCCATAGATGTGTTTACCCACCTTTTTTTCATTGTCGCTGAGCCATTGGAAACTAATTGTATCCTGCCTTTGCTTCATAATCTCTTTAACTAGAGACTTACCTTTTCGACCCGCTCCCCAGACAACCAAGTTTTGATCTTCCTTCCAGTCCAGATCGAAGAAGTACTTAACCTTCAGGTGGAAGAAGTTCTGGTCCTTATAGTTGGGATCCGTTCTGGAAGCTCTTTCGGGATGGTCTCTCCATAGGTGGAGAGGCTTGTCAATTCCAAGGATCGATAGATCATGCTTATAAAATCTAAATAGCAAGTCATAGTCTTCTGGGTAGGCTGCATCATCAAAACCACCCACTCTCATGAGGTCTTCTTTGTAGGCCATCCAGCAAGCAGAAGGAAGGGTGCATTCCTTGTAAATGTCTTCGTAGTAAAGTTGTTGGTTGATCCAAGTTTCATACTTCTTAAATCCATTGTGAAGGGTTGAATCTGAAAAGTAGGTCACCTTTCCACTTACAACATTGCCAGGCCCCAAGCTCTTCAGACTTGAATACATAGTAGAAAGTTTATCAACGGGCATGATGTCATCTGCATCCATCCTAGACACTATTTCTCCAGAGGCCGAACGAAGAGCAAGCTGAAGGGCTGGGATAATTCCTTTAAGGCGATTTTTTTGAAACTTGATACGTGGATGCTTCCTTGAGTAGTAATCGAGAATTTCACAAGAGCGATCAGAAGAAAAGTCATCGACAGCAATTAGCTCCCAATTTGAGAAATCTTGATCTACGATCGATTGTAGACATACATCCAAGTACTTTTCTTCATTGAAAACAGGCATTAGGACACTGATGATGGGAGTTTTAAACTTGGAGGCACACATTACTTTGGTGTCTTAGATTCTCTAAAGAATATTCTACTGTGAAGCACAGTGATTCAAAATAATCAGAAAAGCGCTAAATTTTTTAGTTTTCTAGCCCCTGTATTGATACTAAAGCATTATCTTTGCAGCGATTTTGAGAAGCCTATTATAAATATTAATCACAAGTAAGCAAAAAAATGGCGAACATCGGTAAAGTAAATCAGATAATCGGACCAGTAGTGGATGTGAGTTTCGAAGGTGAAGGTTCAGTTCTTCCTGAGATCTTGAACGCACTAATAATTAAGAGACCAGGTGCAGAAGATCTAGTCCTAGAATGTCAGAAACACCTTGGAGAAGATAGT
This sequence comes from uncultured Saprospiraceae bacterium, assembly GCA_964570435.1. Taxonomy (GTDB): domain Bacteria; phylum Bacteroidota; class Bacteroidia; order Chitinophagales; family Saprospiraceae; genus Portibacter. The sequence goes on from CAZMYK010000123.1 coordinate 2,098, forward strand.
GTTAGAGCGATAGCGATGGACGCAACGGATGGTTTGACTAGAGGTGCCGATGTGATAGATACTGGCAAGCCTATTGCCATGCCTGTGGGTGAAGAAATCAAGGGAAGACTATTTAATGTTGTAGGAGAACCTATCGACGGACTTGGAAAAGTTTCCAAGGAAAAGAACTCTTACCCTATTCATAGAAAGCCACCGAGATTCGAAGATCTTTCAACAGAGTCAGAAGTTCTTTTTACTGGAATTAAGGTGATTGACCTAATCGAACCCTATTCTAAGGGAGGAAAGATTGGTTTATTTGGAGGAGCCGGTGTAGGTAAGACTGTACTAATTCAAGAGTTGATCAATAATATTGCAAAAGGTTACGATGGAATATCAGTATTTGCTGGTGTAGGTGAGAGAACAAGGGAAGGAAACGACTTAATGCGTGAGATGTTAGAAGCTGGAATTATCAACTACGGTGAAGATTTCTTGCATTCTATGGAAGAAGGAGGATGGGACCTTAGTAAGGTGGACAAAGAAAAACTAAAGACTTCAAAGGCTACATTTGTTTTTGGACAGATGAATGAGCCTCCAGGGGCAAGAGCACGGGTGGCACTTTCAGGGCTAACCATTGCTGAATATTACAGAGATGGTGACCTCAATGATCCGACAGGAGGAAAGGATATCCTATTCTTTATTGACAATATCTTCAGATTTACTCAGGCTGGTTCTGAGGTATCAGCCCTTCTAGGACGGATGCCTTCAGCAGTAGGTTACCAACCTACGTTGGCTACTGAGATGGGACTTATGCAGGAGAGAATTACCTCTACGAAGAGGGGATCTATTACTTCAGTGCAGGCGGTCTATGTACCTGCGGATGATTTAACAGATCCAGCACCAGCAACGACCTTCTCTCACCTGGATGCAACAACAGTATTGAATAGGAAGATTGCTTCACTAGGAATCTACCCAGCAGTGGATCCGCTAGATTCGACTTCAAGAATCTTGGATCCAGCTATTATAGGAGAAGATCACTATGGCACAGCTCAGAAGGTGAAGATCATCCTTCAGAGATACAATGAGCTTCAAGATATTATTGCCATTCTGGGAATGGAAGAACTTTCTGACGAAGACAAGCAGATTGTGCACAGGGCAAGAAGGGTACAAAGATTTTTGTCGCAACCCTTCCATGTGGCTGAGCAGTTTACAGGTCTTAAGGGAGTTTTTGTACCTATCGAAGAAACAATTAGAGGATTTAACATGATCCTAGATGGGGAAGTAGATCAGTATCCTGAAGCGGCATTTAACCTTGTTGGGTCGATTGATGATGCGATCGAAAAGGGCAAGAAATTACTAGAAGAAGCAGCTAATAACTAAATATGAACTTAATAGTTTTGACACCGGGTAAGGAGGTATTTAGTGGACCTATTGCTTCTGTTAAAGTACCCGGAACTTCAGGAGAGTTCGAAATATTGAAAGGACACGCTGCCTTGGTTTCGTCTCTTAAAAAAGGAAGGGTAAGAATTAAGCCTACAGAGGGCGGGGATGTCAATTTTACTATTGAAAATGGTTTCATTGAGATTCTTAACAATGAAGTTTCCTTGCTAGTGCAAGGTTACAAGGAGTAGAAGAAGATTAACTGATAGATATTGGCTAGGTGTAGAATTGCATCTAGCCATTTTTTTTGCTCGCACTCTGGTCAGCCGTTATGTATAAAACCTTCTTTGATGAAGTCATGGATGTGCAGAATTCCTTGGTATCGTCCATCTTGATCTACTACGACGATGTGCGATATGCTTTTCTCCCGCATAATAGTGAAGGCCTCATTGGCCAGGGCATCTAATCCAATGGTAATGGGTGAGGAGGTCATCACATCAGCAGCTGAAAGTTTATTCAGATCTCTTCCCGACTGCAACATTCTTCTTAAGTCACCATCAGTTATAATACCTTTCACGATACCATTTTCAGAAATTACAGTTGCCCCAAGTCTCTTACCAGTCATCTCTAAAATGGTCTCCCGGATACTTGCTGACATTTCTACAAAGGGCTTTTCATTCTTAAGGTACATGTCTGAGACCTTTAGAAAGATTTGCTTGCCGATTGCTCCTCCTGGATGAAAAAATGCATAATCTTGGTCGCTGAATCCTTTCAAGGAAAGTAGGCAAATAGCAATAGCATCGCCCAATGCGACTTGCGCAGTGGTGCTAGAGGTGGGTACTAAATTGTTAGGAGCAGCCTCACTATCTAGAGGTATAATCAAACTCTCATCACATTCTTGTGTAAGGTAGCAGTTGCTTTCGGAGCAGATTCCAATCACCTTGCTTCCTTGTGCCTTGACCAGCGGGATGATGACTTTAAGCTCAGAAGTTTGCCCACTCTTTGACAGACAAATCAAGACATCATTTTTCATCACCATTCCTAGGTCTCCATGTGCGGCATCTCCAGCATGCATATAGATAGACGGACTACCGGTAGAGTTGAGTGTAGCAACAATTTTTTGGGCGATCAGTGCACTTTTGCCTATCCCAGTTATTACAATTCGACCCTCACATCGAAATAAGATATCAACGATCGATGCAAAATTTTCATCTATGGATTTAGACAAATTGTGCAAAGTTCTTGCCTCCTCATCTATCGTCCGCCTCGCAATCCTAATGATATCTTCTTTCATCTAATTTCCATGACAATTCTTGTGACAAATGTATTCATAATCGTCTTAATAAGAGAATCTTGTCAATGCATAGTAAAAATTAATACTATTGACTTCTTGTGACATATTTAAGTCCTAGGGAGACACTAAGTATGATGAAAAAAGAGTATATTGGAGGAGGCTTATTTGAGAATAGAAATGGAACCTATCTCACCTATAAAAAATCAGTTCCAAAAAGCCTAATTAGCAATTATGTTTCACACATATACAAGGAATAAGTTATGTTAACTCAAAGTGTAGACCTTCATGGTGCCTTACAGCAGTATTTTGGCTTCGATGGTTTCAAAGACACACAAGAACAAATAATTCAGAGCGTTTTAGATAGAGAAGATACATTTGTCATTATGCCTACTGGAGGAGGAAAATCTCTATGCTACCAGCTTCCGGCATTGATGATGGACGGAACAGCTTTGATTATTTCCCCTCTAATTGCCTTGATGAAGAATCAGGTAGACTCTATACGAGGCTACAGCCAGCAGGACAATATTGCCCATTTTTTGAACTCCTCCCTTAATAAGACTCAAGTGAGGGAGGTCAAAGAAGATATTGTAAAGGGGAACACCAAATTACTTTTTATAGCGCCTGAAACCCTTACTAAGGATGAAAATATTGAGTTCTTTAAGAATGTTAGTATTTCCTTCGTCGCAGTAGATGAGGCTCACTGCATTTCAGAGTGGGGCCACGACTTCAGACCAGAGTACAGGAGAATTAAGGTCATGATCGACGCGATAGGGCATAATATACCGATTATTGCACTTACAGCTACAGCGACACCCAAGGTCCAAAGTGATATTGTTAAGATCCTGGGGATGGACAAGCCGCATACCTATGTTAGTTCATTCAATAGAGATAACCTGTTCTATGAGATCAGACCTAAGAGCTCCAAGGAGAAGACGATCAAGAGCATTGTTCAGACAGTAAAAAGCATGTCTGGTGATTCGGGAATTATATATGTACAGTCTAGAAAATCGACTGAAGAGATTGCCCAAGTTCTTAGAATCAACGGTGTTAAGGCTGCCCCCTACCATGCAGGACTTGATGCAAAGACAAGGTCCAAGGTGCAGGACGACTTCCTGATGGAAGAAATTGACGTGATTTGTGCCACTATTGCCTTTGGAATGGGAATCGACAAGCCGGATGTGCGCTTTGTGATTCACTATGATATTGCTAAGAGTATCGAGAATTACTACCAAGAGACTGGGAGAGCAGGAAGAGACGGAATACTAAGTAAGTGCATTGCTTACTATTCTCACAAAGACATCAATAAATTAGAGAAGTTTCTGAGGGACAAGCCAGTTGCTGAACGTGAAATGGGCGCCCAGCTACTAGAAGAAATCATCGCCTATTGTGAGACAGGGTCGTGCAGAAGAACCTTCTTGCTACACTATTTTGGAGAAGATTTCAGCGCAGATAAGTGCGACAACCTTTGTGATAATTGCAAGAATCCAAAGCCACGAGTGGCGGTTAAAAAGGAAATGGAACTTGCTCTTAAGATCATCGAGGAGTTGAATGAAAAACATACCATTAAGCTCTTGGTCGAATTCGCAATTGGGAGGGCTACCAAGGAACTTAAGGATTTTAGATACAACACAAGGAAGTTTTTCGGCGCCTTGAATGATAAGGACGAAATATTCATCTACTCCCTATTCAGGCAGGCCTTGTTGAATGACTTGGCATACAAGGAAATTGAGGAGTATGGTGTGCTAAAACTTTCTGAAAAAGGACGAAAGTTCATCATTAAGCCGACAGCCATAGAGATCCCGATCAATCATGACTATGAAGTACTAGAAGACGAAACTGTTGTGAGCAGCGGAGGGGGAGGAGCCCTTGATGATAAGCTTTTGAAAATGCTCAAGGAGTTGAGGTTGAAAGAGGCCAAAAAGCAAGGAGTGAAGCCCTGGGTAATTTTCTTTGATCCATCACTAAGTGAGATGGCTACTCACTATCCGACTTCGATGGACGATATGATTAATATTTCTGGTATCAGTCTAGGAAAAGCTAAGCGATATGGAGCACCTTTTCTAGAAATGATCAAAGACTATGTTGAAGAAAATCAAATAGAAAGACCCCAGGATTTTGTAGTGAAACAGGTCGCTAACAAGTCTAGGGATAAGGTTACTATCATCCAAGGAATTGATAAGAAGTTCAACCTTGAAGACATTGCCGATTCTTTAAAGATATCAATTGATGACCTCCTGCAGGAAATGTACATCATCGTTTCTTCAGGTACGAAATTGAGCCTAGGCTACTACATCGATGAAAATATCGATGAGGACATTGTCGAAGAAATAGAGGACTACTTCGGTGACGCCGAATCTGATAATGTAGATGAAGCGATCAAGGAAATAGATGATGAGGATATTACTCGAGAAGAAATCGAAATTGTAAGACTTAAGTACCTCTCAGAGAACGCAATCTAGATGATAATTCATATTGTGAATGGCCCCAACCTTAACCTTGTAGGTAGGAGGGAGCCTGAAATTTATGGCAGCACCAGCCTTACTGAATACTTCCAGGAACTTCAAGATCGGTTTCCAGAGGATGAACTTTTCTACTTCCAGTCGAATCATGAGGGTGCCTTATTGGACTACCTGCATGAGCACGGCTTTTCCAAGTGCGGAATCGTATTGAATGCTGGGGCATATACCCATACTTCTATTGCGCTTGCAGATGCCATCAAAGGCATAGAAGCACCTGTCGTAGAGGTGCACATTTCCAATGTATATGAAAGGGAAGAATTTAGGCATCATTCCTACGTTAAGCCTGCTTGCGTTCACACCATTGTCGGAAAGGGCTTAAAGGGCTATGATGAAGGCATCTCCTTCCTCAAGACTTTTCAGGAATCGTAAATCGAGTATCTATTATCCTAAGGCGGTTTTTATCATTTAGTCTGACTGGTATCTTGTAGAATAGCTTTCTGAATAGCCAGCCAGAGACATAGGAAGTGGAACTAATCGTCAATACGCTCGACCACGTTGTATTTCTACCGAATGCAGCTGCTATTGAACCTTGAACCAACCATGATACACCAAATGCTTGTAAGAGCCTGGCTGTATAATTGACACTATTCCTGTACAACATGAAGTCCGTCACATCTTCTAATTTCAAAATCTCGTTGTTAAGCACTAGGGTGTTTTCATCTACTAATATCTCCTTAATCCTGCCCTTGTTCCAGACCCCAGGATCATACTTCGCTCTATAAGTGATCTTATCATTGACCTGATACTTGATGGCCTTGGGATCGTTGAAGATTTCTAGCTGCACGTATACCTGTGCAATACCACCGAGGGAGAAAAAACAAATTACAAATACAAGAGCAGCTCTCATTCAAAAAGTTATGTGGGCTATAAATATATATAAATCGAATTCAAAAGGGCATTCGTTGATGATTTAGAGACGGATTTTTTTAGAATGGAAGCAATCATCTTACCTCACCCCACCTTCCTACTTACAATAATGAACATGCTCAAGAATAAAAAGGTAAGAAGCAGCATCGAATAGTAGAGTGAGCTGGCATCCGCTACAAAACCAATAATCGGAGGGCCAACCATGAAACCACTATAACCTATGGTGGTTGACATAGCAATACCAACTCCTGGTTTGATTCCTTCCATATTACCAGCAAGGGAATAGACAATGGGAACAATGTTGGACAGGCCCAGCCCAACCACTCCGAAACCAGCGATCGTCAGTGAGGGAATAATGGTCAGTATGAGGCCCATACCAATCAAAGAGAGAAGCCCTCCAAGTATCAGCATCCTCCGGTCACCAAGGCGTTGCCTCCCGCGGTCTCCGAAAAGTCTCCCAAGGGTCATCATCGCAGCAAAGGCAGTCAGACCTATTGCGAATAGGGCCTCCTTGGAATGTACTATGTCCCTCATGTAGATTGCGCTCCAATCCGCAATCGCAGCTTCTCCCATCATGCAGCAGAAAGCGACAATGCCTAGACCAATTATTGGACCCTTGGGCAGAACGAACCACGCCTCACCCTCTGTTTTTTGCGCCTTGTCTGGAAACAGATAAAATGCGGATAGGGATAGGGTAATTACAGAGATAGCGAAAACCATAGGGAAATGCATTGTCATAGAGATAGACTGCTCTATTGCAAGACTACCTGCAAGACCACCGATGACCATACCTATACTGAATAAGGCATGGAACATCGTCATGATGGGCTTCTTGCTCAATTTCTCAACTTCGACAGCCTGCGCATTCATTGCTACA
>CAZMYK010000124.1:0-8871 GCA_964570435.1 uncultured Saprospiraceae bacterium
CATCAAAGGCATCGACCTTGAAATTCAAAAAGCTGAGGTTGTTAGTATTGTAGGTAAATCAGGTACTGGGAAAAGCACCTTACTTCACATCTTGGGCACACTAGATTCCGCGGATGAGGGATTTTTGACAATATCTAATCAACAAATCGCCAACTTCAATGCGAACCAATTGTCCAGATTTCGCAATGAAAAACTAGGCTTCATCTTTCAGTTTCACCACCTTTTGAACGAGTTTACCGCAATAGAAAACGTAATGATTCCAGGATTAATCTCCAGAAAAAACAAGAAATCAGTAGAAGGGAAGGCAAAAGAGCTATTGACCTATTTCGGCTTGGAAGATCGGCTCACCCACAAGCCAGCTCAACTTTCCGGCGGCGAGCAGCAGCGAGTAGCTGTAGCAAGGGCCCTGATCAATGACCCTGAAATCATCTTTGCAGATGAACCTTCTGGAAATCTTGACAACGTTACTTCGGAGGAGCTGCACCATCTTATTTTCCAGTTAAGGTCTGACTTTGATCAGAGTTTTGTCATTGTAACACACAACAATGATCTTGCGGCTATGAGCGACCGTAGCCTTGTTATGGAAGATGGTCTCATTAAAGTCTAAAAAATGACGCTTCAAAATCCTCAACAGCAAAATAATAAGAGCTCAGATCCACAAGTAGAGTTTTCTCAGGTAAGGACCTTTTTTGCCAATATTATTAGTGACATTTTAGATCTCAAACACGGTGTAGATAAGAAGGCGACAATAGAAGAAATCAATAACAAAAAAAGCCTGTCCGGCGCCAATGCTTGGATGTTAATTTGTTCGATCATGATCGCCTCAATCGGCCTAGATCGAAATTCTCCTGCAGTCATCATTGGAGCGATGCTAATATCTCCGCTGATGGCTCCTATTTTAGGAATTGGTCTTGGGGTGGGTATTAATGATAGAAGGGTAATTAAGACTTCCTTGATGCATTTTTCGGTCGCCATACTAATTGCGATTTTGGTCAGTACTTTATACTTCCTAATCACACCATTAGGCACCTTCGGTTCAGAAATTCAGGCAAGGACAGAACCTACCATTTTAGATGTGTTGATCGCTCTTTTTGGTGGTGTTGCAGGCATCATTTCTATAGCTCGTAAGGACATTAGTACAACCATCCCTGGGGTGGCTATAGCCACTGCCCTAATGCCTCCTCTTTGCGTCACTGGTTACGGCCTTGCCAATTGGCAGACGGATGTCCTACTTTCCTCTTTTTACTTATTTTTCTCGAATACTTTTTTTATCTGTGTCTCCACTTATATAATTGTCAGGGTGCTCAGGTTCCCCTTTCGAAAGTATCCTAATAAGAAGGAAAAAAGACGAAATCTAATCTATGTATCTGTTTTCTCTCTGATAGTTATTATTCCTAGTCTGTTCATTCTAAACAACGTAATGCAGAAAATAGATAAAAATAGTAACATCCAAAAAATGCTGGAACGTCAATTTGGACCAGAACAGGAATACCTAGATGACTACAAATTAATAAATAATGATAGTCTACTTTTGTTGAAAGTATACAGCAATTTCAGAGATCCCAAGCTAGAAGAAAAATGCTTCGAAAATCTAGCTGACCTTGGCATAAACGATATGAAGGTAAAGGTCATATACACCTCCGAAGTCAATCTTGATCAAATCGACCGCCTTCAACAAAAAGTAAAAAGCTTCTCTCGCTTCGAACGTTTCACAGATTCCTTAGCAGCCAAGCAAGATGAAAGCACAAGGAAACTTTTGGAGATGCAAGGAAAAATGGACGAGATGATCATCGACTCGACAGAAATAAAAGTCTTATCCAAATTGGTGCAAGAAAAGTATGATAAGATAATAGGAGTAAGTGCTGGAAGTGTGCAAAGAGCTGATCTTGAAAGTGGAAAATCTTCCGAAGAAACCATTGTTTATCTGGAATGGAATGAAAAAACTAGGGCAAGGGACAAAGAAGAAGCAAAGAAAAACTTGCAAGCATTATTTGAAGGCTTTTTCAGGAAAGACAGGATCATAATCGTTCACAGATGAAGATACCACTAGCTACACTAATCGCAATTGTCTTTTGTATTCTAGCTTGCCAGAGTAAAAGTCAAGAAGGTAATCTCCAAGAGCAAGAAGAGCCTACCTTAGAGGAGATGATCGGACAAATGCTGATGGTAGGTTTCCGAGGGATGAATCTAGAAGAAGTAAGTCCCGCCATCCAAGATGACCTTAGAAATGGGAGAATTGGTAATGTCATCCTTTTCGACTACGATGTCGTCAATAAGGCTCCGGTGAGAAATATTGAGTCCCCACAACAAGTAAGTTCTCTGATAACAGACTTGCAACAAATTGCTAAATCAACGCTATTCGTGGCAGTAGACCAGGAAGGTGGGAGGGTAAATAGACTGAAAACTAGGTATGGGTTCCCCAAAAGTGTTTCAAATCAGTACCTGGGCGATTTGGACAACATCGATTCAACTAGGTTCTATGCCACCCGCAATGCTAAAACCTTGCAAAAATTAGGATTCAATGTCAATTTCTCCCCAGATGTAGACCTTAACATCAATCCTGAGAACCCAGTTATTGGAAATATCGGGAGAAGCTATGGAGCCTCAGTAGAGAAAGTGATACGGCATGCCTCGGTATGGATTCAAGAGCATCAAAGTAGGGGGATACTTTCCACCCTTAAGCATTATCCTGGACATGGTAGTTCAAAATCTGATTCCCATTATGGTTTTACCGACATTACGGACCATTGGACAAGAGAGGAATTGCTGCCATTTGAAAAGTTGTCTGATCTACAGGGAGTTGCAATTATGACGGCTCATGTTGTCAATATGAAGCTTGACACTTTTCCAGCTACTCTTTCCGCTAAGGTTATCAAAGATATCGTAAGAGATAAGTGGCACTTCGATGGTTTACTTTTCTCAGATGACTTGCATATGGGAGCAGTGAATGACTTGTATGGCTTCGAAACCATCATCAAACGTTCAATCGATGCAGGAGTAGACATCATGGTTTTTGGAAACAACCTGAAATACGAAGAAGACATTCCTTCAAGGGTCATTACAACGGTAATGAATTTGGTAGAAAGTGGACAGATTTCAAAAACCCGAATTAAGGCCTCTTACGATCGGATTCAGGGTGCTAAAAGTCAAGTCCAATAGTCTACAAATTCTTCATTTGGATCATACCTCTTAGCCTGAGATTCAATATTAAAGTAACGATCGGTCCTAGGATCATTCCCGACACCTGCAAGGTAGTTCCAATTACCATAGTTACTGCAAGGGTCATAATCAATAAGTAGGGACTCAAAATATTCCGCGCCTAAAATCCAATTGAGATTCAGATCGTTAATGAGGTAGCTAGCAACATTTTGCCTACCTCTGTTCGACATATAGCCCGTAGCATTAAGCTCTCGCATGTTTGCATCCACAAATCTTACACCAGTCCTGCCTTCTGCCCACTTTGAAAAAAGGTCCCTGTCGATATGGTCAGAAACTTCCCTTTGTTTTTTGATGCCTCCCAGTTGAAATATCGAATTCCCATACTTCTTACCCATTAATCTAAAAAAGTCTCTCCACATCAGCTCAAAAATTAACCAATATGTGGAATCATTCTTCTTCCTTTCTTTTTCATATTTAAATACCTGGTGAGCCACCCATTTTGGAGACAAGCATCCATTCGATAGATACGCTGAGAACTTTGAGGAGTAATCCCGACCCAGGAGGCCATTTCTAGAATGCTTGTAAGTGCTAATTAGGTCACTCTCCCAAAAATAGTAATTGACCTCTTTTAAGGCAGCACTTTCTCCACCCACTAATATGGGATCAAATTCAACCTCTGAAGAATGAAATCCTAGATCTTCGAGCGATGGTATCTCACCCTCAGTAATCTTAAAGGTGGAATCAAGTAGATCTATTTCATGAGTAGGTAGAGGACTTCTTATTGGTACTAACTTTTCAACTTCCTTTCGAAAACCAGTAAAAGTATCAGGAGTCTGCGTAATAGGAAATGGTAGATCTCCTGTGTAGTATAACATCTTGCCTCTCGAAAAGCGGACCTCCCTGCCAATGCTCCACAGGTTTTGTTCCAATCGATCCTGCACTATTTTTTCCTCTTCTGTTCTTTCTCTATTGCAAAAGACCCAACTGGACTTACTTTCTCTGCAAATTTCAAAAAGAATTTCTTCAGGTCTCCCTGTCCGTACTATCAGCCTTACACCTCTTTCTGCTAAACTTATTCGCAAGTCTTGAATACTTTCGATAATAAATCTCGCTCGAAACTTTCCCGTTTTCTTAAATCCTAAGCTAGTCTTTCCATTGAAAACCCTTTCGTCAAAGACGTAGACAAAGATCATCTCATCGACATGAGAATTAGCTTCTAATATGGCCTCATTATCATGAAGTCGAAGATCAGAACGAAACCAGACAATGCCCCTTTTTTTCATTCCTTAATATTTGACATTATAACATGCTAGAAAGGGATTTAGTTTATACATTAGCGTCCAATAAATAGAGACATGAAAAAAATTATCTTGCTAACCTTATTTTTAGCTAGTTGTTCTGCTTCTCAAGGAAAGATGGAAGAACAAAGAGCTGCAGTGATGAAGGTACACGACGATGTAATGGCCAAAATGGGAGAATTGAGCAACTATGAGCTAATGCTGGAGGACAAAGCAGGGTCTGTTGACTCGAATGAAGTGAATATGCTGGTCACAAACCTTCAAGATGCACAAGAAGCTATGATGCTTTGGATGGAATCGTACAAGGAACCAGAAGAGGAGCTTGAGCTTTTCTATACGGACCAAATGAAGAAAATTCAGGATGTTGCAAAAAAAATGAACCAAAGCTTAGATGATGCGAAGACTTTCATTAATAAGTAAGGTATCGTTGCTCTCACTGCTCATGCTTTTACTCAATGCTTGTGCAGATGATGGACCATTGCCGATCTTAGGTGAAATGGTGGAAAAAGAAGGAAAAGAAGTTCATCACTTTATTCCTGACTTTAAGTTTCTCAACCAAGATAGCGCAATCGTGACCAATAGCGATTTAAATCAAGGTATATATGTTGCCGATTTTTTCTTTACGCATTGCCCTTCTATTTGTCCAGAGGTAACCAAGCAAATGCTTCGAATTCACGATAAGTTTAAAGATGAGAATCTAAAGCTGGTCTCCTTCACAATGGATCCAAAAAGAGATACACCTGAGCGACTTAATTACTATGCTTCCAAGTTGGAAGTGGAAGCTCCAAAGTGGCACTTTCTTACTGGGGATAAGAAGGAATTACATGCAATTAGCACGGATTTCTTTAGTGTAGTGATAGAAGATGACGAAGCTCCTGGTGGCTTCAATCATACAGGCAAGCTACTTCTGGTTGACGAAGAAAGGCACATTAGAGCATTTTGCGAAGGAACAGACGAAGAAGATGTTGACGAATTTATTAAGGACATAAAAAAATTGCTTTCTGAAAATGAAAACTAGTTTCCTACTACTCTTCCTAGGGATGAGCTTCATATACTGTCAAAACAATGTATATGTGCAGGGAGAAAGACTTTACGAAAGATACTGCTCAAACTGTCATGGCAAGGATGGAAATGGTTTAAAAAATCTGTATCCACCGCTTAACAGCAGTGACTACTACCAGAAAAATCAAGACCTTGTCGCCTGCATCATTTTGAATGGTTTAGAAGATGAAATCGAAGTAAACGGTAAGTCCTACATGATGCCTATGGCAGGCTTCAGCAATCTAACGGACGTCGATATCACCAATATTATCAACTATGTCAATACTGCTTGGAACAACGATTTAGAAGAAACCACTATCCAAAAGGTGAAGGAAAATCTCAAGTCTTGCAATTAAAATTATTTCTGTATTTTGGCGACTTGTTACTAGCCTGATTGAATTAAACTAAACATTTGCTTCTAATTATATGAGGAACGCGATAACAATTTTCCTAATTCTAATAACATCTGCGCTTGCAGCACAACCAGTGAATGATGATTGTGCAGGTACGGTTAATCTAGGTACCGCTCCCGTTTGCACTGAGACAGTTTATACTAATACAGCTGCAACTCCTTCAGATTTAGGAGCAAATAATGTACCCGACTGCTTCGTAGATACACCAAGTCGTGATGTTTGGTTTTCGTTTATTGCTGATTCGGAAATTACTAGCTATATTATCAAGATCGAAGGCAGTGATGAAAACGGAAGTCCGATACAAAATATTCAAGCTGGATTATATAGGGGCTTTTGTCCTGACAATGTCTTTGCGATAAATACCTGTGCCGCTGGTCAGGTAGGTGAAGGAATGTTGGAGTTTTCAGTTACAGATCTCACACCTAATGATCTTTACTACATTAGGGTAGATAATTTTAATGGCGAGCCTTCGGCGGGAGACTTCACTATCTGCGTAGAAGCTGAAGACCAGGAATTTACGATAACAGATGGAAGTACTACGGAGTGTTCTGGAGTCCTTTACGATTCAGGTGGGCCTGATGGCGATTATAGTCCAAATGAGAATAACGTATTTACAATTTGTCCAGGAGTTGTTAACCAGTGTGTGGAATTTAACCTAGAATACTACAACATAGAGAATGGTGGCTTTTACGCAGCTGACCAGTTGATATTCTACGACGGTGAAGACACTAATGCTCCTATCATAGCAAACATTGGTGGCTTTGATTTTGAAGCGAATGGCGGAACCTGCAAGACCGTCTATGGCAGCAATTGTCTGACCATAGAATTCATATCCGACGGAAGCACGCAGTTTGAAGGTTTCAAAGGTTCATGGGATTGCAGCAATTCCGCTTGTGATGCCCCTGAGAGTATAGCTATCGACACGAATGCCGTGATCCAGGACCTGGTGGACAATCTTTCTTCCTCGCTAGTAGACATAACAGTGACTAATATTAGCTGTGCAAATAATGCATTTGGCACCTTTTCTGCTGGGTCTGAAACGGATCTAGGCCTAGAAAAAGGAATCCTGTTAACCACGGGAAGTGCTGCATATGCAGTTGGGCCTAATGAAATGGAAGGTAATTTTATAGATAACGAGGAAGATGGCGACGATGACCTAGATGAGCTTTCTGAACTATTTGGCGATGATATCATATCTATGGACGCATGTATTGTTGAAGTAGATGCCTTTGTGAATGCTTCGGAACTTAATTTTCAATTTTTATTTGGTTCGGAAGAATACCCAGAATTCGCTCAAGATGTTTTCAATGATATTTTCGCCCTGTTGATAGAAGGTCCAGGAATAGAAGGAATTCCAGAAATAGGTAACAAGAAAAATCTGGCGATCTTGCCGGGGACAGATACTCCCGTCCAAATTAGTAGTGTTAATAGCTTGGATAATTGGGAATATTTTAGAAATAATCAGCAAGGAGTAAGTACAGAGTATGACGGTCTAGTTGTTGACTTCCAGGGTCAGCAAAAAAGTCTTACAGCAACTGCACAAGTAATTCCATGTAATACTTACAAACTAAAGTTTGCGATTGCTGATAGATTTGATGCTGTCTATGATTCAGGTGTATTTATTTCAGAAATCACCAATAGCGTGCCTTCTTTATCTATGGTTTCTACTTATGGCTTCGACTACCTTCTTGAAAAGTGTACCGATGGTCTAGAGCAGATAGTTGTGCAACTGACAGAACCACTAGATATGGATCTCAAGTTTGTCCCTCTGCTTACTGGAACAGCCACGGAGGGCGTAGATTATACTGCAGATTTACCAGATACCATTGTGATCGAGGCTGGACAGACTCTAGTTACGTTTCCAATAAATGTGCTTGCTGATGATATTCCAGAAGGTACAGAAACCATTGTTTTGACCTTTCAAAATGACTTTGGATGCGGCGTAATTGACGTTGTCACACTAGAAATAGAGATAAGAGAGGCAATCGAAGTTTCGGCGGAGGCTGGCCTTGACACTGTTTTCATCTGTAGTGGTGTGGACTATATACTTTCTGCTGAGGGTGCAACAAGTTTTACTTGGACACCATCTGACCAGCTTAGTGATCCAAATGTGCAGAACCCAACCTTCATCAACCCAATGCAAACCACCACTTTTACTGTGACTGGAAATATTCTGCCCTTTGATGTTCCTGAATGCACAGACACAGACGAGGTTGTAGTCGTCCCTCTCAATCCTACAATTGAATTAGTACCGGACGACGACCTCAATCTCTGTCTTGGCGACAGCATTGGGGTTCAAATTATTACAAACACCAGCGGAGTTGGTATTTCTTGGGAAAATCCTCAAATAGGAGTTCAAGACCCAGATAGTAGCTTTACGATTATAAAGCCAAATATCACCTCCTTAGAGCCCATACCTTATGTTGCAACTGTAGAACTTAATGCTTGTTCCAATACAGATACACTGTTCTTAAACGTGGATAATTTCATATTCCCTGAGGTCCTGGTACAAGATTCGTTGATCTGCGAAGGCTACGAGGTTCAGTTGGCAGCAGATCCAGAAAGCGCAGGAACAACATATCAATGGACCCCATCAGACTATCTAAACAACGACACTATCCCTAATCCAATTGCGACAGCAACTGAAGCGATTACCTATAAGTTGGTCGCCACCAGTTTCTCAGGTGCTTGCGCGGATTCGGTAGAAATTAACATTACAGTTCAAGACAATGAGATTGTGATTTCTCCTGCTGATACAGTCTTTCTTTGTTACCCAGATTCTATAGATTTAAGTACTGTGGGTACATCCAATGGAGTCAATATAACTTGGGAACCCTCAGAAATCATTGAGCCAAGCACTGGACCAAATGTATTAGTAACTCCTGAGAAGTCTGGATATGCAATTGCTACCATGGACTTCAACGAGTGCGTAGACATAGATTCCGTTTGGATCCAGATCG
>CAZMYK010000125.1:0-8823 GCA_964570435.1 uncultured Saprospiraceae bacterium
AAGAGACATACACATGGGCAATGCCGCAGCGATAAGCTCAAGTGCATTCTCTGAAACCTACGACTATGTGGCTTTGGGACATATCCATAGGCCTCAGGTTATTGGAAAGAACCCCTACCATCGATATTCTGGTTCACCCGTGGCTCTAAGTTTTTCAGAAAAGAAAGATCTGAAGAGCATCGTGCAACTAAAGCTTGTGGGTACTAGGCTCGAACCTCCAGTACTTATAGAGGTGCCGAAAACTCGAGATTTGTTAAGGATTACAGGTAGTTTAGCAGTGGTCAGCCAAGCGCTTGCCGACTTTACTTTGGAGCAGGAATTGCCAAGCTTCTTAGAACTAATTGTCAAGGAGGAGGTTTTTAGTTCTTCTGTCCTAGCTGAATTTGAGGAGCTTAAACAATCTTATAGTGAGCATAAAGGTTTCAGGATTATTAAAGACAAGGTTGTTTTTGAAAAAGGAGCTAGAGATCTTACAGAACTCTACCAAGAATCAATTTCTGTACAGGAATTAAAGCCACAGGACGTGTTTTCTAATAAATTAGCTAGCGAGGACATGGACGATGAAATGTCTAAGATGCTTAATGAAGCCTTTCTTGAATTGTTAGATAGCGTGCTGAATGCGGATTAAGAAGGTCAAGTTTTCCAACATAAATAACTTGAAAGGAGACCACGAAATTTCTTTCGACCAAGCACCCTTAAGCGAGGCTGGCATATTTGCTATTAGTGGTCCTACCGGTTCAGGCAAGTCCACTATTTTAGATGTCATAACACTTGCCCTCTACAACAGAATCCCTAGGCATGGTAGGGTTTCGAAGAAGGCTATTCTTGACCACGGCTCCGTGATGACGCACCATACCAATTCTGCTACTGCATCAGTGGAATACGAAGTTGCTGGACAAATATTTACGTCTGCATGGAGTGTAGAAAGAGCAAGAACAGGGAATCTAAAAGACTACGAAATGACCTTGATGGATGCCTTGGGTTCCTATCAAGACATCAAAAAATCCGATGTTCCATCGGCAAATGCAGAAATTATTGGCTTGAACTACGACCAATTTGTGAAGTCGATCATCCTATCTCAGGGCGATTTTGCGAGATTTCTGAAGGCGGATAAGAATGAACGAGGTGAAATGCTCGAGAAATTGACTGGTACCCAGATCTACCGAAAAATCAGTGTGGCTGCCTACGAAAAGCATAAGTTTGTCAGTATTGAAATGGAAAAGGTCCAAGCAGTTCTGGCGGAAATGAGGCTGATGGAAGCAGACCAAATTGAAGAACTAGAAAAGGAGCTCACCTCTGCGCAAGCTGAAGGCGCTAAATCAGAGGCAATAATCAAGGACCTAAGAAGCAAAATCACTATCGAAGAACGAAGAAATGAAATTGAATCCAAGCTTGAACTACTGTTGAAAAAGAAATCTGAGCTTAGGACTAGGGAAGTCAATAAACAGGGAGATGAAGAGCGTTTGAAGGCACATCTTGAAGTCGCTGATTACAGCAAGGAGATTACGCGACTTGCTGATGCAAAAAGAAACTTCAGGGAAGGAACTACCTTCATTTCGGGCAATAGAGAAAGGCGAAAGAATGCTGAGACCCAAATTGAAAAATCTCTGCTCGAAATCAAGAAGGATCTTAATCTTAGCGTGACAATTGAGACCTATCCAAGCATCTTAGAGACTTTTGAAAATGAGGTAAAGGACTTAGATCGCGGCCTTGCCACTCTGACAGAAAAGGGGAAGGAAATTCGAGCTTCCATTAAGCAGCTTGAAGGTGGACTTGACCTCGCTTTGGATCCAAATGAGAGGCCAGAATCTAACCTAGATTCCCTACTGCAGAAGCTTACTGAGCTTGAGACTAGAATAACAAGTGCGGGCCTAAAAGTTGGAGGCGACATTGGTGAAGCCAGGACCTTCTTAGTTAAGACATTAGAGCAGGTAGCAATATTGAAGGAAGTACTAAGTCACGACTTAGAAATGGATACCCTTCGAAAAACAATTTCTGAAAACACAAGTCAGGTCTCTAAATTAAATGAGCAAGAGGAGCACATACAAGCCCTGCTTACCAAGCGAAGAGACTACCTAAGTGTGCTAAAAGACAAGGCAAGCTTGCTAGCACAGCGTCGTGATGATCAATTAAAGATTGCAAGTCTAGATCAATTGCGAGGAGAATTAAGCACAGGAGATGCCTGTCCCTTATGCGGTTCTACATCGCACCCATATACAGCACATTTACCTACCTCCCCAAATGACCTTAGCAAGCAGATTTCGGAAAATGAGAGCTTATTGAAAAGTGAGGAGGAGGACCTACAAGCTGCTGAAAAGAAAATTCATGAAGCAATTGTTTTAAGAAACACGCTTCAGGCAGGTGTTAAAACAGCTCAAGAAAAGCTGGCAAATCTGGACCTGAAGGTAGCGAAGCTAAAGGCAGCCCTTGGAAAAGCAGAATCTGTAGATAGAAGGCTGCTTCAAGAATTAGAAGCAAGGGCAAAGGGGTTAGAAGCTGGTCTTAATTCCTTAAATATGGAAAAGGAAGTGAGACGCTTGATTCATTTCTATGAAAACTTAATCGAACTTAGACGCCGTTACAAGGAAGTCAGCTTGCAGAGAAAAGAAAAGTTTTCAGGCGACAGCTTTGAACAATATGCAGCCTTGCACCGGAATCAATTGCGGAACTTGGAGCTCGAGGTGCTCAAGACAACAGAATTAGAAGCGGATAGAAGCACTCAAAATGCAAATAGCAAGAAGATCATCGACGAGATATTGCTTTTTCTTAAGCCCATTGTTGAAAAATCGGGACGCTCCAATGTGGAAGACTGGGCAGCCTTACTCCTTCCTAAGCAAGTCGCGGAGGAGATCAAAGTTTCGAAATCACTTCTAGAAGAGGAAAGGATCAAATTAGAAACAAGGGAACTGAGTTTGCAAAATGAACTTAAGAATTTGACTTCTCCCAAGACATCTGCTGATTTCCCTAACCCACTAATTGATCTCGCTTCCCTTCGCAGTGAACTTTTGAAGCAAGAGCAGGAAAGAAATAGGTGGCACAGCCAAGTAGGAGAAAAGTTAGCGGTACTCCGGCTTGACAAAGAAAGACGTAGTCAATCCCAAGAAATGACCATACGTCTTGCTGGACTTAGAAAAGATTTAGACAAGTGGTCCTTGTTAAACAGAATGATCGGCTCTGCAAAGGGGGATAAATTCGCCAACTATGCCCAAAGCCTCACGCTAAAGAACTTGCTGGCACACACCAATCGAAGATTGAAGGACCTTAGCGACCGCTACTTGCTTAATCGGCCTGGAAGTGATGGCACGCTTAGCATTATAGACCAATATCAAGGAAACATTGAGCGAGCTGTGACAACTTTGTCAGGTGGCGAGGTTTTTATCATTAGCCTTGCCTTAGCGCTAAGCTTGTCTGATATGGCGTCTAAAAACATTGCACTTGAGTGCCTATTTATCGATGAAGGCTTTGGTACCTTGGATCAAGAAACACTTGATATCGCTATGAATACGCTTGAAAAGCTGCAGTCTGAAAATCAGAAAATGGTTGGAGTTATTTCGCACGTGGAGGCTCTTAAAGAAAGAATCACAACCCAAATACAATTGAAGAAAAATGCCCAGGGTTATAGCAAGATTGCCATTATTAGATAGCCATATGGCCAAGATGGTGCAGACAATGCCACTTATAATGGAGCAGGTTTTCGCCCAAACTTGATTCTGCATTCTTTTCAGGATGATAGTAGACCTTATCGAAATCTTCTGACGTCATATTTTCTAACACATTGACCCATCTTTCGTGGATCGATTCGAGAATTTTCAATGATACTTCTATATCTGACTTCGAATCAGGGAGCTCAGCCCAAGCGCCTTCATCATATGACTTAATGGTCGGACTTTCCTCAGTGAGCGCAAGCTTAAATCTGCAGTAAGCGTTGATGTGACTGTCAGCACAATGATGCACAACCTGTCTCTTGGTCCATCCACCAGGTCGATAAGGGCTATCTAGGTCTTCGTCGGATAGGTCCACTGTACTTTCCCTCATCAAAGCTGGAAAATCTGAAATGGTTCCAATAGCAATCTCCTTCCTGGACTTGGTGAATACTTCAGAAACGTGTTTTCCAATCGGATACTTTAAATGTTCAATACTCATAAGTAATCAAAAATCTTGAATTTCTATTTGCAGACTCTTGCGATCCTCGTAGCCTTGCAGGAGATGCCTTTGAAGCTTATCCTTCTCTTTCAACCACTGATTTCTTTTCAGAAAAACAAGCAGTTTTTTCATCTCATTTGAGCTTTCTTGACCGAGATATTCACTAAGGTATCGGTCACTTAGATTGATTAGAACATCACTTAAGTTGTCACTATTTCTCTTGATAAAGTCAGCCCTGTCATAGATGTGACGGATTGGATAGATAGATGCAAGCAGGTAGTCAATTAATTCATCCGTTTTTTCATCAGAAGAAAGGATGTCTAGGTATAACTTTTGGTAGTCAAATGACCGTTTTCCTTTGATTTTTTCGGAAATGTTTTCAAAGAATTCCTCCTTCTCTTCGGGGAAGTACTGTTTGAAAATCTCATAGTAGTAGATGTCCTTGAAAAAAATTAGGCTGTGTAAGGTGAGTTCTGTAATCTCACGCTTAGAACCGACCTTGCTAAGAACTTCCATGTATATCTTAGCTAAGTATTGGTCGTTGATTTTTCCATTACTTACAAACATCTCAAGGAAATTTCTAAGGCCATCGTAGGCTTGAAACTCCTTCAGTCTTTCCACAATTCTGTAGACGGATTGGCTGCTTAAAATCGGCTGCTTTGCGACCTTTAAAGCAATTTTCTTTTCGATGTAGTACTGCCTTACAATCCAGAGTTTCTCTAACTCATTGTCATGCAGAAAGGAGGATCGTAGTTTATTTTCTAAAAGTGCTATCAATTCATCCTGCCTTGTAGCCAAGTCAGGTGGATCAAGAAGAATTAGCATTAAGTTGTGCTCGGAGTGGGTGACGTGGTAGTAAGACCTTGAGGAAAGTTCGATTCCGAAGTTGATAAGATCTTCTAACAATGAAGGTGCGATTTGAGACTCCATCAGCAATCTAAATTGCTTATGAAAGTGCTTGGTCAAGCGCAAAATATCTTCATTCTCCGAGGCTGTCCAATGATTTACATAGGCTACCTTGGCTAGCAGCGACTTGATAATGTAAAATGCCTCCTTGTATTGTTTAAGAGACAATGCATCCTCGAATTGAGCATCGAACTGACCTGATATGGTTATGAACTGCTTGATACTCTGGTAAGAGACTTTGTGGTTCACCTCGGTAGCTGGCCTGATGATGGAGTTTAGAATACTCTCGTACTTTTCTTGGTTGTCCTCTATTTCTACTCTTCGAGCAAAGGTCGCCTTGAGAGCAGTTGAGAATTTCTTATTTTTCTTCGCATAGGTCCTGATGAAGCTTTTGAGTTCATCTCCACTAACTTGGTTAAGGATATTGGGAATGCTGAGCTTCTTAGGCACATTCCGCATTACTCTTGGTCCATCAGCTATCGGCTTCGTCTTAATGAATCTGAGCTGGAACAAACAAGCCACTATGTGCTTACACTGGGCCTCCATTTTGTAAGTGATACACTCACAGGAGGTGTTTATCACCTTTTTTGGTGAGATCAAAATTTCAACTTCGTAAGTCTGTCCGTCTTTAACCTCGAATGACCATAAGTTCTTCTCGATTTCTTCAATATTCACAACCGCACCCTTATCATACAACTGCTCACCTGCCCCAACGAGGTCTGGTGAATAGTGAAGGTCAAAGTGCTCTAATGAATATGCCATTATTTTATTTTTCTCTGTCTTTGATAAAATATATTATCATCGAATTGATTTTTCAGTATTTCAAATTCAGTACATTTTTACTTCCTGCAAAAAATAAGCCTAATCTCTAGCAATCTCATGCTAGAGAGAATCATCACCAGAAACTCCCATGAGAACGTCCTTAGATTGTTCTAAGGTAGGAGCACTAAAAATGAAGAAAGGCAGTAAACTTGAGGAATTTTATCAAATCAAGTCTCTAAAAATAAGGCTATTACGTGATAGGCCAGTTAAAAAGTCAGGTTTTTTTATTTTATCTTTACACTTTGCTTTCGCGAGCGTACTAATACCTGGTCATATAGTGAAAAAAATTATATTTGTAAGGCATGCAAAATCATCCTGGAATTCGGGTGTGAGTAGAGATATTGATCGACCATTGAACCAAAGAGGTAGGAGAGATGCTCCAATCATGGCACAAAAATTAAAGGAATTGTGTCCTAATGTTGATGGCATTCTTCTTAGCCCTTCAAAACGAACTCGTGAGACTGCGACCTACTTCAAAAAAGTCTATTCGTTATCTGAAGAACAAACACTTCGCATTCACGAACTCTACCACGGTAGCTTATACGATGTACTAGATGCCGTGCACTCGCTACCTGAAGATTGGTCGGTTGCAATTTTATTTGGTCACAATCCGGGTATGACTTACGTAGCAGAATACTTTGGTTTGAAGGACGTTATTAATGTACCGACATGTGGTATCTTGCTGGTTGAAAGTAAGTCTGGTGATTGGGCATCCTTAAATGATGCAAATTCTAAAATCAAAACATTTGAATATCCTAAGAAGTATAATACTTAGTAGCTTCCTATTTAGCTTCTTATCTTGTTCCAAAAATGCGAGTGCCCTTAGCGATGATAAGTTAGCTCAGGTAATTGCAGACATGCACATTTCGGAAATTGCCCTTAAGCGCCACGACCTGCACCTACAGGACAGTCTGACTGAAGTCTATCTTGCGAAATTGGAACAGATCCATACGCTCGAGCGAGACATGATTAAGCGAGAGGTTGAAGAACTAATGCAAGATAGAAAGCGGCAATCGGCCGTATATACGAAAGTCATTACTATCTTGCAGGATCTTGAGAAGGAAGTGAAAAAAGACAAGGATCCTCAGGATAAGTATAAATCAACAACTAAGAATAATGGCTAAAGCAAGGATACTCTTGGTGGATGATGAGCAGGACATTTTAGAGATGCTCAGCTACAACTTAGAGAAAGAGAAGTATAAGATTATGGTTGCAAGTAATGGAGCGGAAGCCTTAAGAGTGGCAGAAGAGTTTGCACCAGACCTCATTTTGCTAGACATTATGATGCCAGAAATGGATGGCGTAGAAGTTTGCTACCAGCTAAGGGAAAAGTCTCAGTTTGCCAACACAATTATTGCCTTTCTTACGGCAAGAAGCGAGGATTTTACTCAAATCTCCGCACTTGAAGCAGGTGGTGATGACTTCATCGTTAAGCCGATCAGGCCTAAGGTCTTCAATAGCAGGATCAAGGCCCTCCTCCGAAGGCATGAAAATAGCGAAAAGAAGGTCAAGACAAAGTATAAGTTCGGCCCCCTCGTTATCAATACTGAAAAGTATAATATCAGAATCCACGGCCAAAAGGTAAAAATGGCAAAGAAGGAATTTGAGTTACTTATGCTTTTAACTTCTAGCCCCGGTCGAGTTTTTAAGCGCGAGGAAATATTGCAAAAAGTGTGGGGTAGAGGAGTGGTTGTTGGTGATCGCACAATAGATGTGCATATTAGAAAGTTGAGAGAGAAAATTGGCCCAGAGTTCTTCAAGACGCTTAAGGGTGTCGGCTACAAATTTGAATTCTAATGTTTAAGAATCTATCGCCAAGGGCCTTAACGCTGTACATCGCCAGCCTGGTTTCAATCTTGAATATTTTCATTCAACTTATTTTTTCCTATGTCAATGGCTTAGATCTAAATATCCTCCTGCTGGTATTTTCTGCACTGAGCAGCTTTTTGATTTGCTACTTGATCGTTAGATATTTTATTGTAACGTACCTGATTAAGAAGATAAGTTTGATCTACAGCATTATTCAAAGATCAAAGTTTGGCAAGTCTTCAGACATCAAGAATGAAGGTAGCCTTGTTAGCGGGAATGTGTGGAAAAGAGGGGAATCTGATGTTGCGAATTGGGCAACCATGACTGAGACGGAGATTGAGAATCTGAAAGAACTTGAAGAATACCGGAAGGAATTTGTAGGCAATGTCTCGCATGAACTGAAGACGCCCATTTTCGCCATCCAAGGTTATATTCACACCCTGCTAGAGGGCGGTTTAGAAGATGAAAAGGTGAATGTCAGATTCTTAAATAGAGCAGCCAACAATGTGGAGCGATTGATTACCATCGTTGATGACCTGGAGATTATTTCTAAGTTGGAGGAAAGCATGGATCAGCTCGAAATTGAAGCCTTCGATTTGAAGAATTTGACTCAAGAAGTAATCCTAGACTTCGAAGTTCAAGCCAAGCAGAATCAAATTGGGCTTTACTATGACGAGAAGTCTCCTGACTTTCAGGTCAGAGGAGATCGCGAGAAATTCCGCCAGGTTTTCAGTAACCTAATCTTCAACTCCATTAAATATGGCAAGGAGAATGGGAGTACTAGAATTCGCTTCTTTGACCTTGAAAAGTACATCTTAGTAGAAATAACAGACGACGGAATCGGAATTGACGAAGTGCATTTGAACCACTTGTTCGATCGTTTCTACAGGGTTGATAAGTCTCGTTCTAGGGATGTAGGTGGCTCAGGACTTGGTCTAGCCATAGTTAAGCATATTGTTGAAGCTCACAATCAAACCATTAATGTACGGAGTACTGTTGGAGAAGGATCCACCTTCGGATTTACCATTGCTAAGGCCTAGGATCTCAGTTTTATGATCCTTTTTTCCGGTTGCTTATCGGATATCTGACTCCCATCGCTGTCACTAAAGTGGACTTTGTCTAACTGTTCAATGATGTGGTCTC
>CAZMYK010000126.1:0-8777 GCA_964570435.1 uncultured Saprospiraceae bacterium
TGAAACATGGACTAACTCAGTTGGGCTTGATAAAGGTATGTACTTCGCAAAAGTTCAAACTGAAAATGGTAAAATGGTACTAAGTGTAATTTTGCAGTAATTATTTCATATTCATGGCTGTTTCTTACTTGCATGGGTGGTAAATATCTCGTTCCACTTATCCATTGAGAAACAGCCTTTCTTTTCTTTTCTAACTAATCAAGAATGTCTAGTAATTTGCTATTCATATGCATAAGTGTATTGCTTATTGCAGGGTGTGCATCTCATGTCGAAACGAACTTAAGCTCCGTATCTCCCCAACTAGAACTTAAGCATGCTGTGGCGAAAATGGAAAAGCACCTTTCAGTGCTTGCGGTGGATTCTTTAAAGATTCCAAGGGCACTAGAAGCAGATGGTTCATTAATCTCTGGAAATTCACGTCAGTGGACAAGTGGCTTCTTTCCCGGAACCCTTTGGCAACTATATAGCTTCAGTAAAAACAAGGACATCCTTGAGTCTGCAAAAATATGGACCGCCTTTATCGAAAAGGAGAAATGGGACACCCACACACATGATCTAGGTTTTAAGGTCAATTCAAGCTTTGGGAAAGCTTATGCGATTACTGGTAATGAGGAATATAAAGATGTGGTAATCCAGGCTTCTAAGACCTTGATCAAAAGATACAACGACAAGATAGGGTCCATCAGGTCATGGGACTGGAATGCCGATGTCTGGGAGTTCCCAGTTATTGTTGATAATATGATGAATCTAGAAATGCTCTTTGACGCTACAAAATTCACAGGGGACTCAATATACTATAAGGTAGCATATCAGCATGCCCTAACAACCTTGGAAAACCAATTTAGAGCAGATCATAGTAGCTACCACGTCATCGACTATGATACTTCATCACATCAAGTAAGATTAAAAACGACACACCAAGGATATAACGATGAATCGGCTTGGGCTCGCGGACAGGCCTGGGGCCTTCATGGATTCGTGACTTGCTATGCTAGAACGGGGGATGAATCCTTCCTGAAGCAGGCCAATCTGATAGCTGATTACATCTTCAATCACCCCAATCTTCCAAAAGACCTGATTCCATATTGGGACTACAATGCTCCTGCTATACCTAATGAACCTCGGGACGTTTCAGCAGCGACAGTCACAGCATCTGCCCTAATTGATTTAGCGACTTTTGTGCCAGAGAAGAAATCCCAATACCTTAAGTGGGTAGACCAAATTCTAGTGAGTCTTTCAGAAGAAAAGTATAAATCAGAGGTGGTTCCATTTCTACTTGACCATAGCACAGGGAGTGTGCCTGGGAAATTCGAAGTAGATGTTCCTATTACCTACGCTGATTTTTACTATGTCGAAACACTACTAAAAAGAAATCAAACCTTGAAAGAATTATAAACTATGACAATGTCCTTAGTGCTGAGATACTTCTTCTTGATAGTGACATTATTTGTAATTAAGCAAACTGATACATGCTTTTCCGACTATTCCTTTAATTTGAGACAGGATAGCAATATCAACAATGATTGGTTCTACCTGGAGAATAATACTCCTGATGTCGTTGAGGCCCAAAATATGGTCGGATGGAAAGGTATATCGCTACCTCATACCTGGAATCAATGGGATGCTGTAGATATGAATCCAGGTTATCGAAGGGATGCAAGTTGGTACAAAAAGAAAATTCTTATTGATAAGGAGGAAGACGTACTTTATAAGCTATACTTCGAAGGCTCTAACATTACTACCTCGGTCTATGTTAATGACAAACTAGCCACATCACATGTTGGAGGCTACGTTGGTTTTGAGGTAGATGTTACTGATCTAATTAATGACGGAATTGAAAATGTGATCATGGTCCGCGTTGATAATAGCTATAATCCTCAAGTAATTCCTTCTCAGAAAGCTGATTTCGTCATTTATGGAGGCATTACTAGAGATGTGTGGCTAAGAACTGTACCCAAAGTCAATATTCAAAAAGTTCTCATTTCTGCCCCTGAGGTCTCTAGCGAAACAGCCTTGACCCATGCTAGTATACAACTTGAAAATATAAGTAATTGTGAATCTTGCAGCATTAATGCGAAAATACTAGACCCTGAAACAGACAAGCAGCTTGCTCAGATAAATCTACCCCTTAGTAAGGATAAATCACGGTATGACTTTAATCTACCGTCGATTAACAATCCCAAGCTTTGGGGCCCCAATTCGCCATCCCTATATACCATTGTTTTCGATCTCAAGAGTGAAGGTGAAATCATTGATAGAAGGGAGGAAAAAATGGGCTACAGGTGGTATAGTTTTAAAGACAATGGTCCCTTCTTTCTAAATGGAGAGCGACTCCTACTAAGAGGTACCCATCGCCATGAAGAACATGCAGGGCTAGGTGCAGCAATGTCCAATGAGCTTCACCGCAAGGACATCCAAATGATTAAAGATCTTGGCGTTAACTTTCTACGTCTGGGCCACTACCCTCAAGATCCTGAAATATATAAGGCCTGTGATGAGCTAGGAATCATTGTATGGGATGAACTTCCATGGTGCCGCGGTGGAATAGGTGACTCTGTGTGGAAAAAGAACACCATGAACCTTCTAGAGGAACAGATTATTCAAAATTATAATCATCCAAGCATATTCTTCTGGTCTCTTGGAAATGAAATATATTGGTTGCCAGACTTTGAGGATGGTGGAAACACAGGGCACATCAACGAATTTCTGGTCAAAATGAATAAAAAGGCTCATGATCTAGATCAAAATAGGATGACTGCAATCAGAAAGTACTATGATGGATCTGACCTAGTGGATGTTTTCTCTCCATCTATCTGGTCCGGCTGGTATGCAGGTGTATACACCAATTACAAACCCACCCTAGAAAAAAACCAAGATAAGTACAAGCGTTTCTTGCATATGGAGTACGGTGGCTCGAGTCATGTCGGAAGACATACCGAGAACCCAATTACTGGTTCAGGCACCCTAAGTGAGGACGATTGGGAAGAGGTTTCCAACCAAGTAGATATTAAGAACATTGCTAAAGATGGTGACTGGACGGAGAACTACATTGTTGACCTATTCGATTGGTATCTTAGCGTTTCCGAACAAATGGACGACTTTGCTGGCAATGCCCAATGGGCCTTTAAGGATTTTGCTACTCCACTTAGACCAGAAAATGCCATCCCTTATATCAATCAAAAGGGTCTTGTGGATAGAGAAGGAAATCCTAAGGATGCCTACTATGTATTTAAAAGCTATTGGACCAAAGAACCAATGGTTTATATAGAATCTCACACTTGGAAAGAAAGGCAAGGCCCAAAAGGAAAAAGTAGAGAAGTTTCAGTCTTTAGCAATACCGACAAAGTCGAGTTGATCCACAACGGCAAGTCACAAGGTTTTAAAAGCAGGGACATGAGTCAGTTCCCTGCATGTGGACTCAATTGGAATATTCAATTCTCCGATGGCTTAAACTCTCTAATAGCAATAGCTCATAAGGACAACGTCGTTGCTGTTAGTGACACCTTAATTGTGAATTACAGCTATGAAAAAGCGGGGACTGCCGACCACATTGATCTTTCCTATTCTAAGTTGGCAAATGGCAACCTTATGATTCTTGCCGAAATGAAGGATAAGAAAAACCTAAGTGTCCTTGACTATGAAGGAAGAATCTATTTTACCTTAGATGGTAGCGGGCAGCTCCTTATGAATTATGGAACACCCAGTCGAAGTCAAGTTGTAGAGATGGCGAACGGTAAAGCAAGGATCGAGATGGTTCCGGGAAAGGGAGTAGCCAACATCGAAGCAAGGAACCAAGATTTTAAAGGCAGCTACCTAATCATAAATCCCTCTAATGAAAGTAAATTGACAAGTTCTGTCAATCAAAAGTAAAATTAAATTAAAATGAAAACATCTTGGCTATCCAATCTCTCCCCCTTGATCGGGATAGCAATTGTCTTAAGTGGTTGTGGTCAAAATAAGATTGAGCCTTCCGCAAATGAAGTCGAAGAAGAAAAGAAAACTCAGATTGTATTAAAAGTTCAAGCCCACGATTACGACGATACCCAAAAAACGGAAATTAGTGGTGCCTATGTCGATAAGTCTAAAATGACTGTCCCAAATTCACTATCTGGACAGAATAAATGGTTCATGTTCGAAGGTCCTGTCCTAGAAAATGACAAAGTGGCCTATCGCTACTACGCTGACTACCGGCATAGAATAGATATCTATGGCAAGAAGGTGCCTGACCTTGTAATGGATACCGTTTCATGGGACTACCACAACATAATGGACTGGGGTTCAGATATCCTGAAAGTGGGCAATTCTCTTGGCATGGGCAGCCCTGGAATCTTTTATCAAGATACCATATATACGCTTTCAGATTGGTCTACTAAGGAATTAGAAATAATGGAAGACGGGAACAATAAGTCAATCTTAAGAACAACTTTTAAGGACCTACGCATTGAAGAGCATAGTTTTGAAGTAATTCAAGATTGGAGCATTTCTGCAGGAAATTTCTGGACTGAAATCCACGTCTATGCGAAAGATGGGAGTCTGCCTGAGGGCATGGAATTCGCTACTGGAATAGTTAAGCACCTACCCACATCTGTGAGTGCTCAGCAAGGAAATGCCTTCTACGCCTATTCCTATGGTGTACAAAGTTACCATGAGGAAGAGCTTGGAATGGCCATCATGGCCAGCAAAAAGTACCTCCCTGCAGCTGTAGAAAACGACTTAAGCCACTTAGTAGTTTTCGGCAATGGCGGTCAGGGTGTCAAATACCGTTTGATGGCCCAGTGGAAGGAAGGAATAGATGGTCCAGAATCAGAAGAAGAATTTAAGAAAAAGGTAATACAAAGTTGTGCTGACCTGTAGAAATACCTTCAGAAGGCCGACGAAGCAAGTTGCGGCATAGAAGCAATACCGTTCAAATTAAAAGAAGAAATGAGAATTGTTCGAGCCCTTTTCGTCGTTGGAGTCCTTACCCTGATGACGCATTGTGAGAATAGTGACCTTCCTATCACTGAAGTGGCGAGAAATTTCCTAAGTCAAGAAGACCAAGTCATCATCAATCAAGCGAATCAATATTTATCTCAAAAACCCTCACCAATTACTCACTTCACAAGTTCACGCTCAGCAGGCGGTATTCATGACTTCTATTCTGAGGGTGATTATTGGTGGCAGAATCCCGAAAACCCCAGTGGTCCCTATATTAGAAGGGATGGTCTTTCTAATCCCGATAATTTTCTGGAACATAGGCAAGCCATGAGAAATCTCAATCAATGGGTTTCCACCCTAGTTGCTGCCTTCCAACTTTCTGGTGAAGTCCGCTACGCGCTTCATGCAATTTCACATCTGGAAGCCTTCTTTCTTCACCCTGACACACGAATGAATCCAAGCCTACTTTACGCCCAAGCAATTCAGGGAAGACACAAAGGTCGAGGAATAGGAATCATCGACACGATCCACTTAATTGAAGTGGCCAGGTCCATTCTTCGCCTCGATTCCCAGGGCGCGATTCCTAAAGATGTTTTTACAGACCTGCAGCAATGGTTTGACGACTATGCTACATGGATGAATACGCACCAATTCGGTTTAGATGAAAAGAACCATGGAAATAATCATAGCACCTGGTGGGCTGCACAGATCGCAGCCTTTTCCGAACTTGCTGGAAACGAGGAATTAATGCAAGTAGCAAGATCTCAATTTAAAGTACTGCTTTCACAGCAAATGGCCGTAGATGGCTCATTTCCTGAAGAATTGGATAGAACCAAGCCTTACAATTATAGTCTATTTAACCTGGAAGGATACGCAATTCTTTGTCACATTGCTACTTCTGACAAGGAAAACCTTTGGGAATATGAAGGAAAAAATGGATCCATCAGGAAAGCCTTTGAATACATGACCCCATTTGTAAATGATAAGTCTAGCTGGCCCAAACCTCCCGATGTCTCGCACTTTAATGAAATTCCTATCCAATCTGTAGGACTTTTGATAGGTGCAATCGCTTACAATAACATCGACTACTATAATGTATGGAAGAGTCTTAGTCCCGAAAAAAAATCAGAAGAAGTCATGCGAAATTTTCCACTCTGGCATGCACACAATTGGATATGAGCCTTATATTGTTTGATCATACACATTAGGATTTACATGAAAAAATTATTCCAGCTTAGTTACACTCGATGGAAGGAGCTACATCTTAGTCTCCAGATGAAAGCTAGTAAAAACAAATATAGAAGCAGATGAAAGGAAAAGTTGCATGCATCACAGGCGGCAATGGCACCATAGGTCGAGCCATTGCGGGCGGACTTGCAGAATTAGGTGTCAAAGTTTATATCCTAGCACGTGGAGAAGAAAAGTCCAAACAGGTTGTTCAGGAAATGCAAGGAAGAGGACTAGATGTGAACTTCATTAAGTGCGACGTCTTAGATGAAAAAATGGTGGCCGATGTTGTTGCCCAAGTTATCAAGGAAGCCGATAAGGTCGATATCCTCATCAACGGTGCTGGTGGAAATATGTCAGGTGCTACCATTATGCCAGATCAGACGATATTTGACTTGGATGTGGGTCAATTTCGCAAGGTCAATGATCTCAATCTTCTAGGAACAGTGATTCCTACCATTGCCTTTTCTAAGCCTATGGTCAAGCAAGGTTCAGGATGCATTATAAATATTTCCTCAATGGCAGCCATAACACCTCTAACAAGGGTTGTAGGATACTCAGCATCTAAGGCAGCAATCGATAACTTTACAAGGTCTATGGCAGTGGAATTTGCAAATAAATTTGGCGAAGGAATTAGAATCAATGCCATTGCTCCAGGATTCCTAGTAGCTGAGCAAAACCGCGCCCTCTTGATGAACGATGATGGTTCTTTGACAGATAGAGGCAAGACCATCATAAGTCAAACGCCGATGAAGCGATTTGGAAGGCCTGAAGAATTAGTAAGCACCATCAACTGGCTTTGTGATGAGCGTTCATCCTTTATCACTGGAATTATCGTTCCCATCGATGGGGGATTTTCTGCATTTGCTGGAGTATAAATATAGGATATGAAAAAACTTGAACAGACTTGGAGGTGGTATGGTCCTGATGATGCCGTAAGCTTAAGAGATGTGCGACAGGCCGGAGCAAGCGGCGTAGTAACAGCCCTGCACCATTTGGCGAATGGAGAGGTCTGGACCAAGCAAGAAATCTTGAAGCGTAAGGAGGAAGTGGAAAACCATGGCCTTACATGGTCGGTGGTGGAAAGCATTCCAGTGCATGAAGACATCAAGAGAAGGACTGGCGACTACCAGAAATGGATCAACAACTATAAGCAGAGCATTGTAAATTTAGCGGAATGCGGGGTCCATGTAGTTACCTACAATTTCATGCCGGTCCTAGATTGGTCACGCACAGAACTAGAAAAGGAAATGCCTGATGGTTCCACAGCCTTGTATTTTGAAAGAGCGGCATTTGCAGCATTTGATCTATTTATCCTTGATAGGCCTCAGGCTGCACTAGACTATTCAAAGGAAGAAGTAGAAAAAGCTAAGGCTAGGTATGAATTAATGTCGGTCCAGGATAAGGAAGAACTAACCAATAACATCATTGCTGGCCTACCAGGAGGGACTACGGAGGGAGCTCCTAGTCTAGATAAGTTTAGGGCCATTCTAAAAACTTATGATGGAATTGACGCTAAGAAATTGAAAGAAAACCTCGCCCTGTTTTTGGGCGAAATTATTCCAATAGCAGAAGAACATGGAGTTAAGATGGCAATCCATCCTGATGACCCGCCCTTTCCGCTTCTTGGACTACCCAGAATAGTAAGTAATCTGAAGGATCTGAAAGACATTATAGGATATCATGACAGCACTGCCAATGGTCTTTGTTTTTGTACTGGATCTCTAGGTGTGAGACCAGATAACCATCTGGCAAGTATGGTTGATGCTGTAGGTTCGCGAATCAATTTCGTCCACCTGCGTGCTACAAAGAGGGATGAAGAAGGAAACTTTCATGAAGCCGACCACCTAGATGGTGATGTTGACATGTATGCAGTTGTGAAAAAATTGGTGCAATTGATGAGCAGAGAATCACGGTCAATACCTATGCGTCCAGATCATGGCCATAAGATGTTGGATGACCTGCAAAAACAGACTAATCCCGGATATTCAGCCATAGGAAGACTCCGAGGTCTTGCGGAAATTCGTGGACTAGAAGTAGGAATTTTGGCCTCCTTTAATCAATAGCTAGATGCTAGGATTTACTTAGCTTCAGATAATCTCTAAGTCAGGCTGACATCCAACCCATTTCACAGCACAGTACAGGATATTTCCCTGCCCTTGATTTGCTAGGTTTGTTAAGGACCTCTGTGCATTACAAGAAGTTCGTTAAAAGTCAAGCAGCTCACTAAATCCTTATGGAAATAGATCGGAAAAAAATTACACTTGGATGTCTAATGCTTCTACTTGTAGGGCTTTTTGACTTTGCCCTTTCCGGCCAGCCCCAAAGCAACGGAGTCAATGAAGCATCCTTTCTTAACCCTCCCGAGCGAGCAAAGCCAAGGACGTGGTTCCATGCTATGAGCGGAAATATGTCAAAGGCAGGTTTGACTAAGGACCTTGAATCAATGTCAGAGGTGGGAATAGGTGGATTACTATTATTCAATGTGACTCAGGGTATTCCCAACGGACCTATAAAATACAATTCTTCAGAACACCACGAAATGATTAAGCATGCTGCCGAAGAAGCAGAGCGACTAGGTTTGAGTTTCGGCGTCCACAACTGCGACGGCTGGTCGGCTAGCGGCGGACCCT
>CAZMYK010000127.1:0-8727 GCA_964570435.1 uncultured Saprospiraceae bacterium
CCCCAAACTTGTTGTGTTCCACATACGCTGCATCAAAGGTCTGCCAGCCACCGATGCCTAATTGGACCGAAACATACCTCATATTGTCTTTCAGGTAGGTATACAAAGCATCGATCTTCTCCATATCGCTTTCAAGTGCATCTGTGTGATCATGGATGTAGGTCTTCATTTCTTCAGAAAGTTCGTCTCTATCACTATTAAGCTCATAGTAGAAGTCATTGTAGTCTTCCCAAGTACTCATATTGCCATCGTAACCATCGTATCGAAACTTGGTTGGCCTAATAGAAACATATGGGAAGAAATTAGAAGAACTAGGTCCCATCGACTCGTATTCTAAGGCTGGCAGTTCACTGAAAGACCAAGATAGCTTTTCGAACCCTTCACTTGAGCTTCTGATTGGCTCTGGTGCATTGTTAAATACCTTGTACTGAAAGGGTATATCTATCGGATATGAAATAGAATGAGCTGTCGATAGAACAGATTCATAGTACGATTGCGAAACGAAGTCGCCATAAATCAGATCTTCCTTATGTGAGCTCACTTGCTCTATTTCGATAATGTAGGGAGTCTTAAATTTCTCTAGATCTACATAAAGCAATCTATCTTCCGTATAAAGTTCACTAGAACCTGCAGGATAGTCGGAAAAATCTTTTCGCTTGTATGTTTCTATTTTGTCTCCGAATTGATCATATACTGTTAATCTTAGTTTGTCAATGTTAGTAAACTTGTCAAAGTAAACGGAGTAGTCTCGGTAGTAACTGTCATCCTCAAGAACAGCTATCATTCCCTTATATTGCTTTTCAGCTCTTGCAGCAGAGAGCACCATGATGTTATTACTTTCCTCAAGAATCACATGATCTGCATTTTCCATTAGGTCTTCCGGGATATCTGATATCTTGTATTTGATGTCTCCAGCTTGAAGATTGACAAGACCTAGGAAAAGAATAATAAGTAAGTTTTTCATCTATGATTTTTTTAGAACTATTTGTTCGCCATCCTTTTCAAGGAGGAGGTCAAAAATTTTCTTTAGCACGGCATACTCCTCTGGGTGGTAGATTGGTTTCCTGAATTCTATCTTACGTGTGATCATGATCTTTTCTCCCACCATCTTAGTGTTAAATTGGTAAATGGCCTTCCGATCCTCAGAAGCAAGATTAATACTTTCTGGAAGCTCCTCAATCACATATCCCTCTGGAATATCTAACATGAACACATAGTGCTCACCTCTAGGGTTGCCAAAGTCTACAGGGAAGTTTCTTTCATTTAGCTTGAAAGGATTCTCAGTGTAGTTAGAGTAGATGAAGGGGTCAACATAAATGAGGTCATCTGAAACGACGCAGGCGCCAGGAATAGTAATGTCGAACTTGTCTTTAATGGGTGTGTACAAACTGCCACCTTCGTCATAGGAGATATTAGTGATCTCTGCATCCGGAAATTTGCTATGAATCCGTCCTTCCCAATGTTTGCCCTCCTTGTCGTCTTCATATAGGCGTCTTTCTGGTAGCGCATTGTAACTCACATATTTACCTTGCATCGTACCGGTAAGCTCATCGTTTTCTATCTTGGTCTGAAAATAGAAGGCATCTAATCCCTTGCTTGGAGTAATTACTGCCCAGCCACCAGTTTCAGCACGTACTACCAATCCCTCGCCATTCAATGCTTCGAAGCTAACCATACCTGGAGGTCTATGCTTATCTGAAATATCCATCAGGAAGGGCTTCCCCTCTAATTCTGTGTAAACCAAGGCATATGAAAATTGATTTAAGAAGGGGTACTCAGTGAGCACATTCCCATGGGAGCGTTGGCTAACCAACATAGGATAGGCTTCGTAGCCATAAGCTCGGAGAAGGACAATCATCATAAAATTGAGCTCCGTTCTACTAGCGTCACCCTCCTTCCAGGCATTTCCAATACCTTCAGTGGAATAGATCCAACCTTCATAGTTGCAGGTCACCTTGTCCAATAGTGCATCTTGCAAGGCCTGGAATAAGTCTTTTCCTCTAAGATCTTCTCCAACTGTCTTTTTAACCTCTTTCACCATTTTGCTTGAGGAAAAGTTCTTAATATATTGATTTCCGAAACTCTTCGATTCGATGAGATCCTCCATCACATTGGGCCAGGTGTCAAGCATGGGGATGTAACCCTGGGTAGGACTTTGAAAACCCCTTATTTGCATCTTTATGGTTCCCCGATAATCATCCATCGTAGTAACATACGATTCTTGCTTCATAGAGGGAATAGAGTCCATAACTAAGAATGTTCCCCTTTGATCTATTAGTCCAGGGTCTCCCTTATTGATGAAGATGTAATCCACGATGCCAGGGATATCTAGCTCTAAATGGGAATAACGAACTGGGTACTTTTCTTGGTAAATGAAGTCCTTCACAAGGGTAACATTCTCGGAGATCAGTTCATACTGGTACTCGATGATTGCTCCCTCTTCCAGCTTGGGATAGGTGAAAGTAATGGTCTTGTACTTATCATCTATCTCATCCTTGTAAAATTCACTTTTTTGTAACTTGTAACTAGTTCCATCTGGATAAGTTATGATGGCCTTTAGCCGTTTGATGTTTTCTATCCCATCTTCTGCATAGTAAGCCAGCACTACGTTGCCGAGATCAAAGGCTGACTCATCAAATATTTTAATTCGCTTATGATAGGAATAGTACATTTCTGTCGTATTCCTTAGATTTAGAGTCAGTCCAAGAGTGTGGCCTAGTACCACTGCTTCAGCGTCGGGTTCTGGGTCATAAGTTTCCATGAAAATATCCTGGGCTGGAACTTTACCAAAATCAAAGTTCTTATCTTGAGAATTCACGATGTTGCAGGAATACAGCGCAAGCGCCAACAGGAGGTAGTTTTTTAAGTGCATGTTATCATTTTATGTCAATGGAATACAATCCCAAACAGTTGCTAAGTAGTAGATTAGGACAAAATTACAAAAAATCCAAATAAATAGAAATTACTTGAAGATTAGTCGTCTAGATATCAAAAAGAAGGTGGACTACAAGGCCCTTGTAGATGCCCTAAGAAGGGGGTTTTCTGGTCGTGAGCACCAGGTCCCAGAAAGGAGCCATCTAGAACTCCCGAATAATAACCTTGCCTTGCTTATGCCGGCCTGGAATAACTCTTACTATGGACTTAAACAGATTATTGCCTGCCCTGATAACTCCGCCCAAGGTCTACCTACTATCCAGGGCACATACAACCTATTTGATGTGCAGAATGGTCGGCATTTGGCTGAACTGGAAGCAACAAAGTTAACGGCAGTTAGAACGGCTGCGACTTCGGTCCTTGCGAGTAGTTTTTTCGTCCAAAAGCCAGAACGGCATTTAATTCTCGGCGATGGTGTGATCGGAAAGCACCTCGCAGAAGCATACACAGCCTACTACGAAATCCAGAATACAGTCATCTGGTCCAGGTCGACTCAAGAGACTATTGACCTAGAAAAGGAAATCGCTAGGGCTGACATTATTTCTTGTGCAACACATGCCTACCAGCCCATTTTGCATGGAAATCACCTGCAAGGAAGGACTCATATTGATCTTGTAGGATCTTATAAGATAGAAATGAGGGAGGCGGATGATGATGTCATTACAAAAAGCGAGATCTACATTGATGACTGGCCTGCTGTTAAGGAATCTGGAGATCTAGCCTTGCCAATCCGCAATGGAATAATTTCAACCCAAGACATAAGAGGAACATTATTTGATCTTTGTAAGGGTGCGATTAAACCTAATATGAGTGACAACCCAACCTTATTCAAGTCAGTAGGACACGCTATAGAAGACCTTGTCGCCGCAATTTATTTTTACGAATTATATCGAGCGTAGATGGATTCTATCACTTTTGCAAGCTTTCGATCTTTTTCTGTGACGGTGTTTCCAGCATCATGGGTAGTCAGCTTGATATTCACCTTGTTGTAGACATTGTCCCATTCTGGATGGTGATTCATCGTTTCTACATGCAAGGCTACCTCAGTCATAAAGGCAAAGGCCTGCTTAAAATCTGCAAATTCTAGTCCTGCCTTGAGGCTATTGTCTATTTCATTCCACATAATATTGCTTTCATTGAAAGTGTATAATACGAATATGCCACGAGATCTAGTGTAGTTGCGGACAGAAGTAAGAGCTTGGTCGGCCACTTTTCTGCCATTTGATGGATTTTTCTTTTTATTTTACGGTCCTTTGGATACCTGGGGTTCTTTGATTTTAACTATTAGAATATGAGAGGATTAATATTAACTGTCTTCCTTGTGAGCTTTTGCACTGGGATGTGGGCTCAGCAATTGTCGGCTAGCCATACTTGGATGAACGGCAATGGAGCGACCATGTCGATTAATGTCTTAGTAGATCATGATGCTGACGAAGTGACCCTTACATTTACAGGTCCTTTGAATGAATGGTTTGCCTATGGCTTCAATAATACAGTGATGTCAGGTACCCACGTAGTCACCATGGAAAGGAGTGTAAGCAACGACAATATCATCAATGAACGTCAACTTGCTGCGAGAGGTTCTGGGACAGTCTTAGATAGAGGATTCACCATTGTTTCGGAAACCGAAGATGCAAGCACTCGTACCATTATTATTAAGATCCCAGCTAGTGCTGACCCTCCCTACTATAGCTTCCCAACTGCTGCTGGAAATGTGTCCATCATAAGTGCAGGAGGTTTCGGCCCTTCACTCGCCTTTCATGGGAGCGACAACTACATGCAGGGATTTCAAGGTGGGATCAATGACTTAGAATTTTCAGAAATTGTACCTGTCACATGGTCAGGATTTAGGCTAAGTGCAGTAGACACTAAGACTATTCTACAATGGTCCACAGAAGAAGAGCTTAACAATGAAGGATTCTTTGTTCAGCGTAGCATTGATCGAAAGGAATGGGAGGACCTAGCCTTTGTAGATGGCAAGAATGAAAGAGGGGCTGACTACAGGTATGTGGATGAAACTTCTCTTCCTGGGGTCAACTACTATCGACTACGGCAAGTTGACCTTGACGGTTCGACGCATTATTCTGTCATTAAAAGTATAGAAGTCAGCGGAAATGATAATCCAGGGGAAATTGTGGTGCTTCCTAACCCAGTAGCAGACCGCCTAGGATTGAAAGGTTTTCAAACAAGTGGTCAGAAAAGGTTGCAAATCTACGATATGCAATATCGAGTGATTGCAGATGTAGTCATCCCAGAAGGGAATCAAGATTTCGAATTAGATGTACAGACCCTCCCAGCAGGTCATTATCTGATGATGCTTAAGCATAAGAAATGGTCGCATGCTGGCCACTTCATTAAGCAGTAAGGCAAGCACAATCAATATGGAAAACCTCTGTGATTGGGGTCTTTTTCGAATTGACTCAATTCGATGAAGCTGTTGAATTCGTTTGAGTAAAGTGTGACGCCTCCTAATTGATATACCAGTCTTACCATAGTCCTGTGACTTCCCTTGTAAACACCGTAAGTAGTAAGCATGACATGGCCAGGTGGTAGGAAGGTAGCTTTGAGACCCGTTCCACAGAAGTAGTTGAAGGGTGCCTCGATCGGGTGCCATTCGCCATTCCCGTCGATAGCCTCCGCATATATATTGAGCATTTGTCCAAGTCCAATATTCAAGGTGTCTTGGCTTAGGTTTTCTATTACTACAGGGTGAGAGAATGTTCCCTTTGTTGCTTTTTCAGTAAGTGACTTGTGATTCCTTCTTGGAGGACCGGTGACCCTATGTTGGTCTACTTGAAGTCTTATTTCATTGCTCTTAGGTGACCTGTATCGGGTATAATCATAGACACTCATTTCATAGTAGAGATTGTTAGGATACAGGTAAATGGTCTCCTCTTTTTCACCGATGTAGGCGATGCTGTAGTTAGCTGTGCTGCGATATTTCGCTCTTTTCTTTTCCATGGTTTCAGTAATGGTGTCAATAACTGTGACGGAGTTTTCATCATCCATGCAGGAAACGGCAATAGGGCATGGTTCGATGTCCATCGACTGAAAAGTCCATATTAGTGTAGCAATTGCAAAAAAGGTAATCAAGTGGTACCGTAGGTGAAGTATTTCTCTCATGTTGTATAGATGTGGATTATAGTGTTATTACATAAGATGCAGACACGAATTTATTTGGTGGGTTTTTTATATATTCACCGGCTGTTAAATTGATATAAAAAAACGCTAGATGAGAATTTTAGGAGCCGTGTTGGCCTTGCTGATTTTTCTTAATTCATGTACCCAGGAAAATGAAGGTCCCCAGATTTTGGTATTCTCTAAGACAGAAGGATTCAGGCACAGTTCTATTGAGGCGGGTGTAGAAGCAATTAAGAAAATGGGCGTAGAAAATGGATTCTTGGTTGACCATTCTGAAAACGCTAAGATCTTCAAAGAACGAAATCTCAAAAAATACAACGCCGTCATTTTCTTGAACACAACTGGTGATATCTTCAATGAAGAGCAAGAGTATGAATTCATGAGATACTACCAAGCAGGTGGAGGTTTTGCTGGCGTCCATGCTGCTGCTGATACTGAGTACTCATGGCCTTGGTATGGTGAACTAGTAGGTGGCTACTTTAACGGCCACCCGAACGACCCAAATGTTAGAAATGCGGATATTCAAGTGTTAGAAGCAGAACATCCCTCTTGTAAGCACCTATCCCAAACTTGGAATAGAGATGATGAGTGGTACAATTACAAGAACCTCAACCCAGATATGAAGGTTTTACTAAATCTCGATGAAGGCTCCTACGAAGGTGGTACCAATGGCGACAGTCATCCTATCGCATGGTCTAGAGGTAATATGTTCTATACAGGTCTGGGGCATACAGAAGCTAGCTACAGCGAAGAAAACTTCTTAATCCACCTGCTTTCAGGCATCCAATCTGTGATGGGAAGCAAACCAAATTATGACTTGGACGGGGTGGCACCTGCTACGAATCGATTTCAAAGGGAAGTTCTGGATCAGAACCTCGATGAACCTATGGAACTTGTAGTCTTGCCTAATGATGACATTGTCTTCATCCAGAGAAAAGGTGAAGTCCTTTACTACGACCATGAAAAGAAATCAAGCAAAACGATTAACCGAATCGAAGTACATACAGAATTTGAGGATGGTCTACTGGGAATCACGCTAGACCCAAATTTTTCACAGAACAGTTGGCTATATCTTTTCTACAGCCCGAAAATTGAGGAATCGACTCAGTATGTTTCGCGTTTCGAATTTCGTGATGGAAAAATAGATCTAGATTCAGAAAAAGTGGTCATAGAGATCCCTGTGCAGCGAGAGAAATGCTGTCACTCTGCCGGTTCACTAGAGTTTGATGCTCATGGTAACCTCTTTATCGCCGCTGGTGATGATACCAATCCCTTCGAATCTGCTGGTTTTTCTCCTTCAGACGATAGAGATGGTAGAGCGCCCTTTGATGCTAGACGGTCATCATCTAATACGAACGACCTAAGAGGAGCAATTTTGCGGATAACGCCTCAAGAAGATGGAAGCTATACCATTCCAGAAGGCAACCTCTTCCCCGCGACCGATAGCACCAAGGCAGAGATTTATGTGATGGGATGTAGAAATCCTTTTCGCTTCTTCGTTGACCCGCATACTGACTACCTCTATTGGGGGGATGTTGGTCCCGATGCTGGCGAAGACAAGGAAAGTCGCGGACCTAAGGGGCATGATGAGGTGAATCAAGCAAGAGGACCAGGATACTTTGGGTGGCCCTTATTTGTGGCTGACAATAAGCCTTACAAGGCCTTTGACTTTGAAACTGATCAATCAGGAAGTCTTTTTGATCCCAAAAATCCGATCAATACCTCTCGATTTAATAGCGGGATGATCAACTTGCCTGAAGCTCAAAAGGCCTTTGTTTACTATCCTTATGATGCTTCTGAGGACTTCCCTTTAGTAGGTGAAGGTGGTCGAAATGCCATGGCTGGCTTTGTCTACCACTACGATGACTACCCTGATTCTGCCCATAAGCTACCAAGGTACTATGATGGAAAACTTTTCATATATGATTGGATGAGGGGATGGTTTATGGCGGTGACGATGGACGATGAGGGGGACTTCGTTTCGATGGAGAGATTCCTACCCAATCAGAAATTTGCCAATCCGACGGACATCCTAATCGATGACGATGGAAAGGTCTACCTACTAGAATATGGGACCTCATGGTTTTCGAAGAATCGGGATGCACGCTTGGTATATCTTAAATTTAGCGGAGCTAATCGTCCTCCCGTTCCAGAGGTGAAAGTGGACAAGACTATGGGAGCTGCACCGCTACTATCCTTCTTCGACGCCAGTGGAAGTATGGACTACGATGGCGATGCCTTGACTTACAAATGGCTGATCGATCAGCAAGAGGTAGGTTCTAAGGAAACCTTGGAATACCAATTCGTGGAGGCTGGAAATTATCTTGTTAGACTAGAGGTGAGGGATCGGTCTGGAGAAATGGAGTACAGAGAAATTCAAATGGTGGTAGGTAATGAAGAACCTGAGGTAACGATAGAAATCGAAGGAAATAGTACTTTTTATTTTGAAGGAGAGGCAGTGAAGTACAAGGTTAAGGTCAATGATAGAGAGGATGGTAGTCTAGACGATGGAATTGATGCGGCTGCAGTAGCGCTTGATATCGACTACCTGGAAATGGGCTTTGATAGGAATGAGATCGCGATGGGGCATATGAGTGCTATTGCATCACATCCAGGTATGAAGGCCATGAGGAATTCGGATTGCTATACCTG
>CAZMYK010000128.1:0-8708 GCA_964570435.1 uncultured Saprospiraceae bacterium
GCCGAGGCATCCGCTTCGTTCTTATAAGCTTTTAAGTTTCCCTTGGACTTGATGGATTTAGGTTGCTCTGCCATGTATTGATTTTAAATTTAGCGCCGTTAAATCTAAAACTATTTGGGCACTTCGAAACTTCTTGGGCTAAGTGTAAAGGTTGATTAAATGTGGAAAACACGAATTAAATGTGAATAACTCACGACTTTTGTAATATTAGAACAATTGATCATAAATAAAAAATTCCATCGGCATATAATTATTTACAATAATACGTCCGATGGAATCTTATAACACTAGATATCAACTCTTTACGTTTGTGCAGCTAGTGTTTTTTCTTCTAGGTCAATGTTTTCTAAGGGAGGATCAGAAAACTTCCCGATGTGCATAAATTTACATCTTAACCTTCTTGTTCTTTCCTACATTATTCAGCCTTTCTCTAATTTCTTCGATGGCTTCTTTGTGAATTTTCATCTCCGCTGACTTGTCATCCTGGGCCTTTTCATTGTCGATGATGGCTTCTTCCATCTTGATGATCTTAGCCTTGGCATCTTCTATTGTCTTCTTGTACTTCCCGTTGTCCTTCATTAACTGCTTCGCATCTCTCTCCATCTTTCCTAGGTTCTTTTCTGCATCTTTCAGCTCAGTTTCTATTAAGGACTTTTCAACAAAGATGTCGAAGTCCACCAACATTTTCGCAGCGTCATCGTATTGCTCTTCGAAGCTCTCAGAGCTTACAAAGCCCTCGCCGTTATCTATCCATAGCATCAACCTAGCTGCCTTGTTCAGCTCCTCCATTTTTGCATATACATCCACTTTTTCCTTGCTGACTGGCTTTAATTTTGCCTCACTCATATAGTATTCTCCGGCCTTTCTATTGAATTTAACCTTACCCCACTCTTTGAAATACTCTTTGAAAAAGGATTCGAGTTTTTTCTTATCTACATTCTGGACATCTATTACCAGGGCATTCTTGTCACCTAGGCTCATAAGGCCCTCTTTTTCCTCCACCTGTCCTGAAATCGTTGAAGAAAAAAATGCACCAAGTAAGAAAACCAGTAAAGTAAACTTTAGATTTTTCATTTGCTTTTTAATTTTAGTTCAATTTGGATAATCAATAAAAGAAGTGATAAGTTCCTAAGTTAAAGAATTTATTCGATTGTTAACGTTTCGAATTTACTTAGAAATTTAGGATCGAAGTCTGCTCCTATGCCAGGGCTTTCATCTACGGTTACTTGCCAATCTTTGTGATAAACCATTCCACCCTGGATGGGGTCTTCAGATTGCATTAGTGGGGAATCGAGGTCGTAGTAGATAATATTATCCCATACCATGGCAAAGTGAGTGAGTGCTGAAATACCGAGCCTGGTTTCTGAAAAGGAACCCACTTGGCAATACACACCGGCCGCTTGAGCAATGCTGGCTATTTTCATTGCATGTAAGATGCCACCCGACTTCCCAAGCTTGATATTGATCAGATCCACAGCTCCTTCTGCCAGATTGAGGTAGGCATCATGGTGGTCGAAAATGGCTTCATCTCCCATGATGGGTATACTGCTTTCTG
Organism: uncultured Saprospiraceae bacterium; assembly: GCA_964570435.1. Lineage (GTDB taxonomy): Bacteria > Bacteroidota > Bacteroidia > Chitinophagales > Saprospiraceae > Portibacter. The sequence goes on from CAZMYK010000128.1 coordinate 1,556, forward strand.
CAACCAATCTTCTGCGATCTCTAATATTCTGAGCTGGAAGAGGTGCTTCACAGTGTTCTATGTTCATGTCCTTTATGCCTTCCAGCACTCTGATGGATTCAAGGTAGTTCCAACCTTGGTTGGCATCGATTCTTAGGGGTAGTTCTTGCCCTATTGCGAGGCGAATTCCGGCGATTCTCTCTATATCTTTCTCAGCTGGCCGATCCCCAAGCTTTACCTTGAGCACTGGGAAGCCATCAGCAGCATATTTGACTGCCTTTTCTGCCATCTTCTCCTTTTCTAGAAGGCTGATGGTCATATCTGTATATATTTTCTTCTCGGATGACCCTTGGAGGAATCGATAAAGTGGCAGCCCTGCAGCCTTTGCATTAAGGTCATATAAGGCCATGTCAAAGGCACCCTTAATGGAGGCATTACCAGCTAGGGCCTTATCAATCTTAGCTACAAGCCTATGAATTTCACGGGCATCTTCTCCTATAAGGAGCCCTGCAAGATCCCTTCCTGCAGCGACGGTACCTTTCTGGGTTTCACCATGAATGGTGCGGTAGGGACAGCATTCTCCAGTTCCGAATAGATCCTTCGTATGAATGATGACTACGGTATTTCGAGCATGAGTCAAGGGCCCCTTTGATATTACAAAGGGTTCTGTCAACTTGATCTGAATCGGTATTATCTCGATTCTAGTAATGTTAAGTTTCGGCATTGCAATCCTGTTTTTGGTGATATTTTGCTCTCTGCAGATAAATATACACCTTAGAAGATTCGCAACACTAATTAACAGTGGAAATTACTTCCTAAGGATGCATCATTTAACAACTACCTTCTCCACCCATTGTCCATCTGTGTCTTGGATGTAGGTCCTCAATTGCCCGGCACCTGCCTCAAAGTATAGTACTTCCTTCTCTACCACAAGGTTTCGATAAACAAGGCCTGTGCTGGATCGATTGGCGATTGCACTTACCCTTGCTCCATCCGTTATGCCGGTAAAACCTGTGATGCTTGCTTGAGAAAAAAGAGCACTTGCGGTCACCGTAGTATTATCCGCATAGACAAAGTTACTTTCTTGCTCATTATTGATCTCTCCGCTGATCATATCTCTAAGTCCACATGCTAGATGTTCAATAAAGTCAAGCTTGCGGTTGTTCGTCATGATGGCGACCACCATTGAATCACTCGGACTTAGCATTAGAAATGATCTTGCCCCATTCATGCTCCCTGCGTGGTGAAATATCTGTTCACCCCTCGCATCCTCACTGATTCTCCAAGCCATTCCTATTTCAGTTGGAATGATGGTCCCCGGCATTTCTACACTTGGGGTGAATAGGAGGTCCCTTGTTGCTTGACTAATGAGGCCGTCCATTAATTGCGATTCTCCGAATTTCACAAGGTCTGTGGCCGTAGAGAGCATTCCACCTCCGGCCCTCTTGTAGGAGGCGTTATCAACGAGGGCTTTCTTGCTGCCCTTGTACAAGTTGGTTTGATTGTCATCCCTCGCGCCTTTCACATCTGGTCGAGATCTTGTCATTCCTAGCGGGGTAAAAATCTCTTGGTGTAGAAAATCAGTATAGGTCTGATCACTTACTTTCTCTACAATTGCTGCAAGGATGGTAAATGAGTGGGTGGAGTATTTGTACTTGCTCCCTGGTTCAGATTCTAATTGATCATCGATGAAAATCTCCAAGGCATCATCCGTGGTCTTGTAGTTTTTCATATCTATAAAGCGATCTCCCTTACCATAGTGTCGAATCCCAGAAGTGTGGTTTAGAATCCTTCTAATGGTCACACCTCTTCCTTTATGCTTATAATTTTCGAGGTATTTTTCTACGGGGTCATCAATATGTACCAGCCCCTTGTCTATCAGGATGGCTATTGCGCCAGCTGCAAAAAGTTTGGAAGTACTGGCCATTCTAAACATTGTCTGTGCGTCAGTTTTCTTTTTTTTCTTGAGGTCGGAGTATCCAAAGGATCCTTGGTAGACCATCTTGCCATTCTTCGAAATGGCAACCGACATGCCTGGAATGTTCAATGCCTGGATCATTTCGGCCATAGGTAGATCGATAGTTTGAGGTGCTTGGGCTTCTTGACTTTTGACTTGGAAGAAGGTAAGGAATAAGACGAGACTAAGAGTAAATTTCATTTTTTCTGTTTTTTATAAGGGTAAATCTAGTGGAGACTTTACTTGCTTATTGGGGAAGTCGTCTAAGACGCGGTTTCAGTACTATAAAGAGGGACTTTCGAATGACCAGTTTAATTCGTCAGTCGATTCTGCGAACTCGACCCTAGAGTATTCGAATTGGTCTACTATCCCTTGTCTTGGGAGTGAATTGATTACCTTTGATAGCATGGCGTACGACGGGAAACTCATTGATAGGTTGATAAGGCAGAGAGTCTGGCTTCATGTTCTTTTTTGGTTGATGTTGAGCTTGGTCTTCTACGTTTTCTTTTCGATGCTTTTCCAATCCTTTGAGGTCTATCTTGCTAATCTAGTAGCCCTGCTTCCTTCACAGATTCTACTTTCTTACGTGATCTTATATGTGCTGATTCCCAAGTTTCTGATCAAGCGCAAGTACTTGATCTTTGCAATTGCGTTTCTTGTGCTCCTCTATTTTTCTATGGCCATGGCGAGGTTTCTTACGATCTATGTAGTGGAAAATATTACTAATAGAGGTTTCCCCAAGGAGAGCATCTGGGAAATCTTGACTCAGATTCCACACCTTCTGAATAGATATTTGCTGACTGTCCTAGTTGCACCCCTAATTATGGTTCCGATCAAACTTGTCAAGGACAGGCTCGAGGCAAGAAACAAGATCGAGGAGTTAGAAAAGGAGAAGGCGAACGCTCAACTAAGCTTCCTTAAGGCTCAAATTCATCCCCACTTTCTATTTAATACGCTGAACAATTTGTACGTACTTACCCTAGAAAAAAGGGATGAAGCCCCTGAGATTATACTAAAACTATCTGCCATCTTAGACTACATGCTCTACCAATGCAATGGCCCCACTGTTCCATTGGAAAAAGAAGTTGAGCTCTTAGAAAACTACATTGACCTAGAGAAATTGAGATACAATGAAAGACTAGCAATTCACTTCGAGACGGATATCCAGAACGGGTATGCTAGAATTACGCCATTGATTTTACTCCCGCTTGTGGAAAATGCCTTCAAACATGGGGCAAGCACTAGTAGTAAGGATTCAAGGATCGAAATTAGCCTGAAGCAATCAGGCACTTGTCTAGAAATGAAAGTGCACAATACAAAACCCGTGAGCATAAAGGCAAGCAAGAGCGGTGGTGTGGGCTTAAGTAATATGAAATCGCAATTGGAACTGCAATACAAGGGTAGGCATGAAATGAGCGTTGAAGAAGGAAATGATTACTATCGCACTCATTTAAAACTAGAAATATAATGGCCAAGATTACTTGTATCATCGTTGATGACGAACCTCTTGCTGTCTCCTTGATCAAGAAGTATGTGGCCATGGTTCCCGACCTCGAACTGCTGGGTTCCTACCATTCAGCAATGGAAGCCTATTCAATGGTCAGCAGTGGTAAGGTAGACCTGCTATTCCTAGACATCAACATGCCCGAGTTAACAGGTATGGAATTCATAAAGATTATTAAGGATGGGCCTCGTGTCATCCTAACCACTGCTTACCGCGAGTATGCAATAGAGAGTTATGAATGGGACGTTGTCGACTATTTGCTTAAGCCCATCAGTTTTACTCGTTTTCTTAAAGCGGTTCAAAAATTCCAGCAACTGCAAAGTGAGCAAGTTCCAATTGCAAAGTCAAGTGCGAATCCACCCGCTTTTATCTTCGTCAATGAGGGTCGAAAGCAAGTGAAGGTCGTCTTAGAAGAAGTGCTTTATGCTGAAAGTATGAAGGACTATGTACAGATATTCACGACTTCAAAGAGGGTGGTGACAAAGACAACATTTAACGACTTCAACAAGGAACTTCCCTCCAATTTTCTACGAGTACATCGATCATATGTTGTGAATGTCGACCATATAAGCGCATTTTCAAGCAACGGAATAGAATTAGGACAGATCGAAATACCGATTGGAATTAGCTATAAAAATGTGGTGATGGAACGACTTTCTTAGTGCCTTCGTCGTTCAGACTTGCTGTCACAAGCAAACTAAGGACAGCTTAAAAAAGGCCCTTGGCTTCGTCTACTATAGGGATTAAGACTTTTATACACTTTTGATAGATTTTTTTTCTTAGCGGTATTTCTACATTGTGAGGCGCATTTTTTTGTAAATAGCTATATGACTAATTCAAAGCTACTGACGGGAATAACTCTACTATTCTTTCTCCACTATGCTATGGGACAGGAGACCTCGTCTATTATATATGAAGATGGAAATAGCTGTCTTCGATATGTCATGGATGAAAATGACAATCGTCTTGTGGATTTCAGCTATGCTGGCTACAAAAATGGCGGTGAAGAAATTCCACAAGTAGAAAGCATTGTAAGTATTGGACCTATCGAAGGCGACAACACGTCACACTTACAAGCGGTCATTGATTCTGTATCAAAATTAGCTCCAAATGAGGACGGGATTATTGGGGCGATATACTTAGAAGCTGGGACGTACGAGATTCATGGGACCCTTCAAATTCTCACCTCAGGTGTAATAATTCGAGGCGCTGGAGATGGTGAAGATCCTCAGAGTAACAGCATCCTTGTGGGTGTGGGAAACAATCCCAATCAGAGAAACATTATTGAGGCCGGTGGTTTGCAGAAGGCGGATTGGACAAGCAGAGAGGCTAATTCTACTTCACCGATTTCAAGTCCTTTTGTTCCCGCTGGTTCGAGGACCCTCCAGGTGGGTATCGCCGAATATTATAGTGAAGGTGATGAGGTGGTGATTAGACACCTTAGTACCAGTGAATGGCTCGAGTCAATAGATTATGGCGCCACAGATTCCGATGCTCCATGGTCCGCTGGTGATATTGATATTTTTTACAAAAGGACAATCACTGCTGTTAATCTAGTAAATGGTAAGGTTACCTTAGATGTTCCTATATATGATCATTTTGAAAAGGATCTTGCAACAGCCGAGCTCTACAAACTGGATGAAACAGACATTAAGACGAAAATTGGAATCGAAGATCTAAGGATAGTTATTTCGACTGCTGGAAGTCTTACAGAAGACCATGCGAAGAACGCAATTTTCCTTAGGGGTATTGAAGATTCTTGGGTTTCTAATGTCACAGGTTTCCATTTTAGCTATGCGATGGTAGATATGACTGTTGCTTCACGAGTAAGCGTTAGAAATTGCAAGGGATTACAACCTCATTCCCTAATTGAAGGAGCTCGTAGATACAACTTTGCGGTGGGGAGTAAGTGCAATAATATCTTATTTACTGCTTGTATGGCAAGTGAGGGAAGACATTCGTTTGTGAGTAATGGTACAAGTAGTGTCAGCGGAATCGTATGGCATGATTCCCAAAGTATTGGTGACTACAGCACGAGCGAAGGTCATCGTCGTTGGAGCCAGGCCTTGCTTTTTGACAACATAGAATTTACTGAACCTAATTCGACCAAACTTTTAGGATTGTACAATAGAGGAAGTTTTGGAACAGGTCATGGGTGGTCATCAACCCAGAGTGTTGCATGGAATGTAAGGATGCCAAGTGGGAACACCTCCATCATTCAAGCCCCTCCTGGACGTCAGAATTATGCCATTGCCTGCCAAGGAACGATTACCAACCAACACAGCTTCACCCATCCCTTAGGTTATGTCGAGGATTCTGGAGCAGAACCTGTCATCAGTTCTCTTTATGAAGCACAACTCTCATATAGACTAAGTAACGGCGATGCGATAGATCCACCGGCAAGATTCTCTGTTGAGGTAAACGGTGATAGTGTTCAGATTTCGTGGCTGGACATTGCAGATAATGAAGCGGCATATATCGTGGAAACGTCTATGGATGGGGTCAACTTTACCTTACTTGCTCAAGTTGCTGAGAACGAAACAGAGCTAAGTCTTCCAGTGTCTCAACTTCCCGGCGGCAAAGCCTACTTTAGAATGTATGCGAGCTCTACGTCTTGCCCTTCCGCATTTACGCATACACGCTCACTTGACTTGCCATCTAGCATAGAAAATCTGGACCCATTTGAGCTGATTATTTTCCCAAATCCCGTTTCAGACTACCTGACGATTGAAACAAAGACGAATCGAATAGAACGGGTCGAAGTATTTAGTCTCGATGGAACCCCCATGGAATTGCCTTTTTCCAATAAGCAGTTAAATACACGTCAACTCCATAAGGGAATTTACTTTATTAGGGTAAGGTTGCAAGGTGGAGAAACCGCAATAGAAAAACTAATAAGAAACTAACTAGACCACTTTACTTTTCAAAAAACTTAACTATGAAAATACTCAAAAAAATTATTACTTCGGTAGTCCTGCTCTTCTTGTGTTCAGGGCTTAGTGGACAGGCGATAGAGGCATATTTTAATACTGGTAATTTATCAAGTATCAGCACCGAAGGGACTGCTGCTGGAGTATCCACATTTACCTTGGATACCTTATGTGAAACCTTAAGAATATCTGTAACAGATCCAATAGAAGCACCCCTGCCAGGATTTAACGCCTATATCTTCAATGGTCTGGATGCAGAAGGGAACAGTGTTAAGGACATTTCAGGCAGGGTCAAAGTTACCATGCGAGTAAGGTCAGCAGAGGCAATAGCTATTTTCGTTCTATTTAGGTCTGGTGGTGGGAGTGCAGAAGAAAGAAGCAATATAATGGCCTTTGAAGTACCAGCGGGATTACTAGACTGGACAGAGTTCACGCTCACATGGGAAGAGTCGGACTTGGCGGGATTTACATCCACAGATCTTAGGGATATGTGGTTTTATGTTGATCGAGGAGATGAGAATTTTGCTGGTAATGAATTGTACATTGACCACATAGTAGTTGGAGGACTCCCTGATGCAAGTAAGATTTCACCATGTCCTCTTATAAGTGGAGAAGCAGTAGCTGCGGATTATTATTTGGGAGATAGCTTGCTTAGTATTAGTTCGGCGGGAATTGCAGCAAGCGTTTCTACCATATTGCTTGACACAGTTTGTGAGCAAATTAGCATCAGTGTAAGTGATCCAATCAATGCACCCCTGCCAGGATTTAACGCCTATATCTTCA
>CAZMYK010000129.1:0-8665 GCA_964570435.1 uncultured Saprospiraceae bacterium
CAGTTGTGGAAGTTGATGTGGTAGAAGATGATACACCTGAAGAGGTGGTAGTAGCTGAACAACCTAAGGAGGACTTATTTGATCCCCCAGCTAAGGAGGACCCGCAAACAGTAAGCAGGGTCGAAGAACCTAAGCGAGAGACTAAGACACCAAAAAGTACCCCTAGAAATACTACGCCGAAGAAAACTACACCACCGCCTCCGCCGCCAGCGCCAGCTAAAATTTCAAACATTGATTTCAGAATTAGTGGTAACTTGATGGTTGGAAATACGATCGAGTTACGCGATATGTCAGGGCCTGCTAGCTCGATATTTATAAGGCAATGGGATCTTGGAGATGGTACGACACAGAAAACAAAGGGTGGTGTCTACAATCAGATTTATTTTTCTTCTGGTGAAAAAACAATTACACTTTGTCTAAATAATTCCAATCAGTGTACGAGCAAGAAGGTGACAATTAAGCCGAGACCAAAGAGGAAGGAAGAGGTGGCTGTGGTAAAGCCCAAGGCTCCCCCAGCACCACCTAAGGCTCCAGAAATATCCAAGATTGAGTTCAAGATACCTTCAACTGCTTTAGTGGGGACTGCTGTAAATTTGTCAGACAGATCTCAGCCGTCTTCAGCCATTTTAAAAAGAAAGTGGTCATTCGGTGATGGATCCCCTGACCTCAATACTGGAAAAAGTGCAGTGAGTCATATCTTTAATAAGGCAGGCAAGTACACTGTTAAGCTATGTCTGAATGATAAGTCTGACAAGTGCACTACACAGTCCATTACGATTAATGCCAAGCCTAAACCAATTGTGGTTGTTGAAGAAGAGAAACCTAAGACAACGACGACTTCCGTCTCAAGTCCAAATTGGCTAGATACTTATGATGGGACCACACCAGGAAGGGTGGGCTTGCTATCGTCCCAAAAATGTGATGAGACTACGGCCGAGTGGCATGAAGGTGCTGCCTTTATCAATATCAATCCTAAGAAGCCAATGGAACTTGATGTAGCTAAGGTCTACGCAAGTACCAATGGTACTGTTGACATAATATTGACCACTGGCGATAAGAAAGAAACTGGAGTCTTGAACAATGTCCAGGTGAATCCTGGGCCGACGAATATATATTTGACGGACCTTGCAATCATTCTAGAGCCAGGTGAGAAATACACATTAATGATCAAGCCGTCAGAGGCAGGCAGTAAGTTAAAGCTAGAAAATGCTGTAAATTGTAGCCCTCGACCTTTACCTAGCGACGTTGTTAACGTCAATTACAATAACAAATTTGTATTGTATGATCTGAAGTTCTTCTACTAGGAAGTTCAGATTATTTTATTGCCAAAGAACAAAAATATGAATACCCGAAGATTGCACCTTTTCGGGTATTTTTTATTCTCAGAGATCTAATTTAGTGCTGGACTTTCATTGCTAATTTATGTAGATTTGGAAACAGTGGTCTACAATTACCAAAATACTTAAAACAATCAGGAATGCTGAAGCCGCAACATGCCATTTGTCACTACCTCACCTTGCTAGTTTTTCTGGTCTCAAGCTTTTGCCTTAGTGGCCAACTAAGCGTTAGCATAGAGGCTGAAGGGAAGGCAATTTGTCCAGGAGGAAGCACAACCATAAACTCCATTGTGACAGGAAGTTCTGGAGTGGTGACCTACTCATGGAATGTTCCTGCTGGCTATGTAGGATCCACCAGCACACCTTCGATTCAGGCCAATGCCGGAGGAACATACTCACTTGTTGTTGGAGACACAAAGGCGCTAGCTATTTCAGAGGACGAGACCATTTTGGAATTGCAGTTTGAAGTAAATATAAGTCCCCCTGGTGGTTCCTTCTGCGCTAAAGGTGCAGGACTGGAGTTGTCTGCTATCGCAATTGCCGTTGCCGAAGAGTATACCTGGGAAGTTCCTCCAGGATTTATAGGTAGTACCGACGGACCAAGCATCCTTGCAAATGTCGCCGGCGAATACAGTGTTACATTGATCCAAGGAAAGTGTTTAGTAAAGTCAGATCGGGTTACAGTGACAGCAAAATCACTCAACTTGAATCTCATGAACGTTAATCCCACTAGCCCGGGTGACAATGATGGGAAAATTATTGTGGAAGTTTCAGGAGGAGACCCTCCCTATGATTGGGCCTATTCTACAGTCGGAAGTTTTGGAAAGTCTGGCCAGTCGGAGTCGCCTTCTTTCTCGATTGGAAATCTTCAGTCGGGTGCATACAGCGTAAGTGTTTCAGACATAAGTAAGTGCCTTGCTTCGCAATCGATCAGCTTGCTTGAGCCGGCTTGTGATTTGCAAGTAGAGCCTACACCAAAGCCTCCAACATGTCATAATGGAGAAGATGGTTCTATTCGACTTCGGATCGAAAATGGTAAGGCTCCCTATGTAATAAATTGGGAAGGTCCTGCATCAAGTGGAGTAGGTACGATGAACAATGTGTATACCATTACAGACCTACCACCTGGTGTCTACCTTGTAATAGTTAAAGATGATGCCGGCTGCGATTGGGAGATGGAAGTTGTTGTCCCTAATCCGCTGCCATTGAATGTAAGCATCACGGGTGATTTGGCCTTCTGTCAGGAAGAAGGCGGCACCATACTTAGTACATCACCAAGTGGTTGGAAGGCCTATCAGTGGTCTGATGGCACATCAGGATCAAGCTTATCGGTCACTGCTGGAGGACCTTACAGTGTTACCGTTGCTGATGGCATGGGTTGCACAGCCACAGCTTCAGTAAATGTTATTGAGCTCCCGCCTATTGATATCTCGCTGATAAATTCAGAATCAAACCTTCAGGTAAGTTGTGCCAAGGATTGTGATGGGAAAATCGTAGTAAATGTTGAAGGTGGAGCAGAAAAGGGTTACGAATTCGAATGGGAGGGTCCTGGCTTCAGTAGTGCAGACCAGAATATCTTTGACCTATGTCCAGGAGAATATAACTTGACAGTTACAGATAGCGAAGGCTGCACCGGATTTTTTTCCCAAGAAATATCAGATGCAGTTCCACTTTCTCTAACCCTTCAGCGAACCAATCCTTCATGTGCGAATGAGACCGATGGACGAATCCGCGTAGTCTTTTCTGGAGGTAGTCCCAGCTATGATATTGCGTGGTCAGGTACAGCCTCTGGCAGTGCCACAAATATCATGAATAACCACAATATCACAGGACTTGGAGCTGGCAATTACACCGTCACGCTTACAGATGGGAATGGTTGTACTATCTCACGAAGCGTTACGCTACTTGATGTTGGAGAAATTACTTTCAATGGTAGTGAATTATCACCTTCATGTGAAGGGTCCAATACGGGGAGCATTTTGATATCTAACATCATGAATGGAAATGCCCCTTATACGATTACTTGGTCACTAGGTGGAAGTAGTGAAAGTGCGACAACTGCTGGTACTTCCTACACCATCGAAAACTTAGAAGCGGGTACCTATACAATTCTTGTCAAGGATGATAATGGTTGTTCTGCAAACGTCCAAGAAGTTATTGTTACAGAAGAAGCAGAAATCAATGTCGACATAGTTGGAGACATTGTTTTATGTTCCGATCAAAATAGTGGAGTTCTAGCTACCAATCCTGCTGGGTTTAGCGATTATAAGTGGTCTACTGGCCCCACCACTGCGACAATTACCATAACAGATCCGGGAAACTATGCTGTCACAGTAACAGATGGCGGTGGCTGTGTGGGAAGGGGAAACATTACAGTGACCCGATCAGACAAGATCTCGATATCAACTATTGGCTCCTCTTCTAACTTAATTGTCTCATGTGAGGGCAATTGTGATGGTACGATTTCTCCTGCAATAGTAGGAGGAAGTCCACCCTATGAGACTGAATGGACAGGTCCTGGGGGTTATTCTTCTACCGCCCTTAATATAGGCATGCTATGCCCAGGCAATTATACCTTAAGTGTTGAAGATTCTAACGGCTGCACTGGCTCCTATACACAAAGCATAATGAGTTCTGGAAATATAAACGTATCTCTTGAAGCTTCTCCAGTCTCTTGCCCTGGTGAAAAGGATGGAGAGATTAGCTCAGAGGTTTCCGGTGGGCAGGCACCTTATACTTATGCATGGTCAGAGGGGTCTTCAAGCCCTAATATAACAGATCTTCCTCCTGGAACTTATTCTGTAACTGTTTCTGATTCGAAGGGTTGCATGCAGCTGGCCAGTGCTAATGTAGGCGAAATGAGTGGGGTAGATGGGAGTATTTTTCCTGCCAATAAGACAATATGTGAAGGTGAGACACTCTCGATCATTGCGTCAGGAGGTACTTCCTACAATTGGAGTACTGGGGAAACCACCGCCAACATTGAGGTAAGTCCTCTCACAGATCAAACCTACTTTGTCACAATAACTGTCGGAGGGAGTAGCTGTTCTGATGTACTTTCGACCACCGTAAAGGTGAACGATTTTTCAAGTGCCACAATTCTAGTAGCTGAAACATCAGGCCTCTCAAATAATGATGGTGAAGTCTGCAAGGGTGACAATGTGCGATTGACCGCCACTGGAGGTGTAACATACATGTGGGAAGGAGGCCTTTCAAATCCTCTCAATATTAGTCCACTAGAGAGTTCAACTTATTCTGTGACCGTCACGGATGGAAATGGATGTTCCGCGGTGCTGGAACAAGAAATTACAGTTAATTTGAATCCAGATGCTAGTATTGATCTCAATGATTTCACCTATGTGATTGGCGAGTCCCAGCCCATAGGAAATAGCAGTTTAGCCAATTGTGGAGAATTTACGGATTGCAGGTGGGAGATCGACGGGATTTTCAAATCATCGGATTGTTCAGATGTAGAGCACATTTTCAATGTGGGTGGTGAATCTAGCATTTCTCTTACAGTTGAGAATGAATGTGGTTGTGTTGATACTGAGATAGAAGATGTAGATATATTCTCCGCTGACGATTGCAAGCTGATCTTCAATGTGCAAGATAATGGGGAATTTAGGTGTACTGGTGAGTCGATTGTTTTAGATCTTAACTTTATTCCTAAGACTGGTTGTGCGCTCGGACAATCTGAGATTTTGGTGACTCAAGGTGGCGACCCAGTAGGTACTTATGAACTGATAGGAAGTACAATTGTTTTTTCGGAACCGGGAGAATACGATATTGAGGCGGTATATACTGATGATTGCAACTGTTCAGCTACCGTAAGTAGAAGGGTAGTTATCAATGAGGCTCCTGACGCTTCATTCGCGGAAATAAATCCTACTGTTTCGTGTTCTAACTCCATCATTGATATTCAACTTGCGGGCTTGGATCCTGGAGAAAGAGTGACTGTCAGGTTTGACGGTTTTGAAAACACCTATGAAGGCAGTAATTTCCAGATTTTTGTTGAGGATCCTGGGTCATATATCTTAGAAATAATAAGAGTGTCAAGAGGAGATTGTGTCCAGGAGGTCACAGGAGAAGTACTACAGATAGAAGTTATAGATAATTTGGAAGTGATAGATGCCTCCTTTGTTTGTGAGGAGACAAGCGGAACTTATACACTCACATTGGTCACCACTGGAGGTGATCCTAGTGCCAGTCTTAGTACACTTTTTGAGGATGCCTTTGCAGACGGAGAGACCTTGGTCTTATTTAACCTCAACCCGCAAATACCATATGAAATCTCACTCAAGCGTGGGGATTTCTGTGAACCGGTAATATTTCAGCAAAGCCCAGTGGCTTGTAACTGCTCATCAAATGCAGGTAGTCTGGATGATGATATCTACTATACTGGCTGTTCTGGTGAATTCTATGACATCTCAGGTGTCTTGGAGGGCAATGATGACATAAATACCCTATTTGACACCTTGCTTTTTGTACTACATGATGGCGCTGAGGCAGGCGAATTAGGCGAGGTCTATGATATTTTTCCGCTCAGCAAAACGTTGATTAGCAATGACTTCCCGGACCACATCCCCAATAAAGAGTATCAGTTGTCGGTTGTGAGCTTTAGGAAATTTGACTTCCTCAATTTAATTCCAGGTGGGATCCAGGCATTTAATTTTATGAGCGGTGCTGAGTGTGCTTCGGTCAGTAATACAGTACCTGTAATCTGGCATGGTTCAAATGTTAGCATATCTGGACCTAGCCAGGTTTGCGAAAATGCTTACAATGAAATTTTTGTAAGTTCTGGGATAGGTGAGGGAGCAGATTTGACCATTAATATCCCAGGTCTCACGGATGATAACTACGACTTTGTGCCAACTGATGGAAAATTGTATGTGCACTTTGTCAGTGGCACTGAAGCAGATGTGCCAATAAGTATCATATCAATGACAAGTCACACCGATTATATAAAGGGCGATACGATAGAAACCACTTGTACAAGTTCCACACAATTTCAGGTGAGGATTGACGAAGCTCATGCTGCACCAGACACGGGGGCAGTTATCCTATGGCCAGGCGGAATATTTGCTAGCACAGATACCCTAGATAACATTTGCCATAGATGGGGGAAGAGCACAAGAATTTCAGCGACTGAGGTCGTAGATACAATTTTCGAAGGTGCAGATGAGCGATTTTTCTTCGCCGACCTAGATGATGTGATATCGCTGAATGAGAATAGACAGATCTGGGTGGAAACCTACTTTTGCGACGATCCCGTATGTTATACAAGAAATATCTATAATGGACAATTTCCTATCAGCTTGATCGAAGGAAATTCGAATGGAGGTTTTTCTATTTTTCCGAACCCTAATGATGGCTTTTTTACTTTGAGGACCAATAATCAGTATTTGGGTGATCTCAATCTTAGGATCTATGACATTCATGGAAGACAAATACACCAAGATACCTACTACAAAGGTGGATTTGTTGTTTCAAAGCCGGTAAATTTGAAAGATGCTGCTAATGGAGTCTACATAGTGATATTAGAGGGACAAGGTGGATTGAGGTGGATTAACAAGATTGTGAAGCAGCAGGATAAATAAAAGTGGCATCCTTGTTAATGTAATGATGTGAAGAAGTATAAACAATTTGAGATTAAGTGAGAGAAATTAAAAGATATATATTAGATTTACAATTCATGACAAGAAACTGAGTTTCTTAGGAATGACGGGAGATTTGTTATTAACCCTTTCAATTATCCCACAAAGCTTGAGCCAAATGAAAATAATATTACCTACTAGAGGATTCAAAGTCTTTTCTGTTGCCCTACTCCTATCGCTTTTTCCATATCTTGTCAGTTCGCAGAATTGCACCTCCTGTGCGGAAACGATGCAGACCTTGGAAATGTGCGACACCAATGGTGACAACGATGCAATTTTCGATCTTACAGATGTCACTGTAGATGGATCCAATACAAGAGGTTTCTATACGACTTGCACGGGTTCAGGAGTTCTTTCTGATAGCATTGATACGGATATCACCAACTACCAATCCATAGATGCAGTAATATACATGAGAGAACGGGGAGGGCCAATGGATACTTGTGTCCAAATTGTAGAAGTAACATTGGTCAGTCAGACCACTAGTTTTACAATTAGCCCATCTGGAGATGACATCTGTGAAGGGGAGACCACAACTCTTACAGTAACTCCTGATTTTCCAAACGGTTCGGCAACAATGTATAGTTGGGATGTCCCTTCGGGGGCAACCGACCCGGGCAATAATAGTGAGATAACCACAGGCATAGATGGTACTTATAGCGTAACCGTCTCAGAAGGTGCATGCAGCACCAATACAAGTGTTAGTGTAAATGTAACAGACCTAGATGTAGATATTACACCGATCAATGGTGCTGTTTGTAATGGCGCTAGTGTAGAATTAACGGCAAATGCTAGTGGTGGAAGTGATTATGGTTATTCCTGGGAAATGGTCAGTGGTCAGACAGGACCTTTTAACCAAAGCACGATTGATGCTAAAGTTCCAGGAGAGGCATACAGTGTTACAGTTACCAGCGATGGTAATTGTCCAACTGCTTCTACAAATACAGTTACTTTGACTGGAGGAAGCTTCACTGTTTCAATTACGTCTTCATCAGATGTGATTTGTGATGGTAGTTCAAGTGTAACGTTGACTGCTGACCCATCAGAGCCTGGCTCATACGAGTATTCATGGGTTACTCCTAATTCAACAGCTACGTCGGAACAAATTGTAACGATGTCTCAGGGGGACTTTTTTCTTACAGTAACAAAAGATGGTTGCGAAGCAACTGCCATGAAGAACCTAATGGATGTTTCGTTGACTAATGTGAATCTAGTGCGGACGAAAAATGTCACTTGTGCAGGAGGTATGGATGGAGAAGTTGAAGTTACTGTAACAGATGGAACAGGGCCTTTTACCTACAATTTAAGTAATGGAACAACAGAAACTGGAAAAAGTAGTCCTTATACCTTTGAAGACCTCCCAACTGGTACGTACAGTGTAACAGCTACTGATGAAAGTGCTCCAATGTGTTCCGCTACCTCTTCCTCCTCAGTAATGGTGAATGATGGAAGAACTCTAGGACTTACTTTGACAGGAACAGATCCTACTACGGTAGGTGGCGATGAGGGGGTAATTGCAGTCTCTGTATCAGGAGGAATGTCTACCTACAAATGGTCATGGACAAAGGCAGGTTCAAGTGACACCGATATGGGAACAAGTTCTTCAAGTTCTTTTGATATTACCGGTTTGGAAGCCGGGGTCTATACAGTAAGCATAATTGATAATTCTGACGA
>CAZMYK010000130.1:0-8664 GCA_964570435.1 uncultured Saprospiraceae bacterium
TGGCATCCGAAGAGAATCCAATAAATTCCATAGAAGGGTGACTGAATGATAAGAAGTCCTCTTCATAATTGGTTGTCGCATCGAATTCACCTAATGTTGTGGTTAATTTCCATAACCAAAAATCAACTGGCCTACCTGCTAAAGGCTCGGAATCTGCACCCACTCGCCCTACTGCATAATCGATCGAAGATACAGTGTAGTTTTCCATGCAATCAGGTCCAAATTGATAAAAGGCAGCAATAGCATAAAAATTACCATCATTCCAAGTACCGATACCTGGGTTACTACCAAGTTCCTTTGAAAAAGTACTAGTCGAAGATTCAAAGAATTGAACAACTTCATTGTCATCAGGATTGAAGTCATTCATATCATCTGGTGTAAATGCCATGTGAGTGATACTATAGATACCAGGCTCTAAATCTGCAGGGATCCAAGACTCAGCAATAGAGACTGTACTATCACTTATCCCTGGCAGGAATTCCGCTAGGACTATGCTATCAGAGTAGATGAAGTCACCAGTATCGTTGTTTTCAATCACCACCTTATAGGTCATATTGGTAACCGTATCTGCTCCTGAGTTTGTAATCTGCGTGCTAAAGAAAAAAGGATCATTTTCCAAGGCACAAGCAATTTGTGAAGCAGAATGTGGAGTATAAAACGGGCTAGTGTTGCTATCGACGACTGTTAGGTCATTTGCAGCCAATCGGGTAATGGCAACATCATCAACGATCCAATAGTAGTAGTCTCCAGAAAAGGTAAACTTAATGATAACGCTATCCATACCTCCAGCTACGGATGAAATATCTAGAGCCACAAAGAGTTGATCACTGAATGAGTTTGATCCTACAGTCCCATTAAGTGGGAATGAGGTAAATGTTGCTCCGCCGTCACCTGAAACATTAACGGTTGTTTCG
Source organism: uncultured Saprospiraceae bacterium (assembly GCA_964570435.1). Lineage (GTDB taxonomy): Bacteria > Bacteroidota > Bacteroidia > Chitinophagales > Saprospiraceae > Portibacter. The sequence continues at coordinate 915 of CAZMYK010000130.1, forward strand.
GCATTGAAATTCAAAAATTCTTGGTAGAAGGATAGAGAAACAGCACTTTCAGCACTCAGGTCGATAACTGGTGATATCAGCTCTCCTGAATGTGGAGATTGAGAGGCACCCGAATCTTCCTCTGTACCATTACTGTCTAGAAAGTCAGAGTGAAAAACAGCTGCTCCATTTGCCTCAGAAGGAGATCCAAGTCCCCCAACATTGGAAGTATATAGACCTTCATTAGGTATGGCATCAGCATCCCATTTCCAAATTGAATTCGCTGAAGAATCAGCCATCGCAGAGGTCAAACCAACAGTAGTCCAATCATTCAGGCCACCATCAAATTCGCCATTTGGATCTCCAGGACCACCCCAAATGACCTGGGCGTCCACATAGGTAAGAACGAAGGCGAAAAGTAAAAAAGTAAGTGTAAATTTAAATCTCATATTCGTATTTATTTAATAATAAAAAGTAATTCTAGTCCTAAATTAGGAATGCATTTTCCTAAAGGTGCGTAAGATAGATAATTAAGCCTGAAATTTATATCGGAAGCATAACGTTTTTCCGTCATTTATAGCAATTCTATAACATCCAGTATCATTCCATTGTCCACCACAGCTACACCTGGGAGCCTACACACAGCTCCTCCTCCTAAGTTAGCAAGCAGGGTTATTTCTTCGATACTTGCATCCTTATTTGCATAAAGTAAGGCCACCAAGCTAATCACGGTATCACCAGCCCCACTGACATCAACGATGGACTGTATACTTGAAGATTCCCAATGAAATGCATCGTCCTTCCTGGAACAGATGCCATCTGCACTTAGAGTGATCACAACCAACTCACTTTCCATTTTAAGTGCAACTTGACTACAAGCAGATTGTAAGTCTTCCTTAGTGATCGCAACTTCATGCCCTAGAAAGGCAATCACTTCCTTAAGGTTTGGCTTAAAAATGTCCACACCTTTGAAGAGGGAAACCCTTTCCAACTTAGGATCCAGCGCAGTGAGGATACCATTAGATTTAGACCAACTCAATAACATTTGGATCATTTCAGCTGAGAAAAAACCTTTGTTGTAGTCTTGTAGTATGATGACATCTATTTTGGTAGAATGGTGGATGAACTTTAGCATTTTTTCTACCTTTTCCACTAGTGGTGAGGGTATGTCATGTCGGTCTTCGTTATCTACTCGCAGGAGATGCTGGCTAGACGCTAGTATTCGTGTCTTACAGGTGGTCTTTCGTCCACCATCTTTGATCAAGTAGGAGCTTAAATTTTGATGGTCTTTAGTAAGCTGAGTCAGGATCTGGCCATTCGCATCGTCGCCAATTAGTCCTATCAGAGTCGTCTTTGCTCCTAGGCTGCAGGTATTAATAGCAACATTTCCAGCTCCACCGAGGCGGTGTTCTCTTGATGCAAGTTCTACGATTGGTACAGGAGCTTCCGGTGAAATTCTCTTAGCACTCCCCAAAATGTACTCATCAAGCATGACGTCGCCAATAACGACAGCATGTAAGTTATCAAAATTTAGTACCTGCTCTATTCTACTTCGGACCATAATTCTTTCTTGATGTCTGCTAAAATTCTTGCACTTGCAGACTCTTCTTGTTCAAAAATAAGCGAATATACCTTTTCTATATCGGTAGCAAATTCTCGGGATTGCAATGTTGATATTGCGGAGGTGATTTCTGTGAAATTTTGGATCACAACGGTGAAATCCTGCTTTGCTAGAATTCGTGCCTCAGGGAATTTTTGAAAGGATGGACCGAATACAAGTGGTAGCTTGTATACAAAGGGCTCTAAGGTATTATGGAGACCACCAGTTAACCCACCACCTACATAGGCTATATCAGCATATCTATAAGTGTCTTTTAGAAGGCCGATAACATCAACTATCAGGATATTGTAACCGGTAAAAAGTGCCTGCGATTCAATTTCGCTATAGAGCATACATTGTTTACCTAGCTGCTCTTTAAGCAATCCAAGCTCTCGATGATTAATTTCATGCGGGAATATTAAGAGCTTATAATTTCCAACCAGGTCATCTGCTATTTTCGGTAGGTGATCCATTTCTAGAGAATATACACTTGCAAATACAATCGTCTCATGTCCCGCTACAAAGTCCTCAATAAGCTCTAGCTTTACTTCTTCATTCATTCTTTTTAACACACTTTCAGCACGTGTATCTGATGATTGATGAATATTCTGAAATGAATGATTTGACAGTAGCTCATAGCTCACTTGGTCAATGAGGTAGATACCTTGCACTTGTTTTAGAATGGAAAGAAAAGACCCTGCCCATGAGCGGAAGATGTAGTGTTCTTTTCGAAGCACAACTGAAACAAAGTAGGTCGGTATTTTACGATCTTGTAATTCTGTCAGATAGTTCCACCAAAACTCATACTTTATGAAAATAGCTATGTCCGCGTCTACTTTGTTGATAAATTTGCTAACTCGCTTTTTCGTGTCAAATGGTAGGTAGCTAATCCAGTCAGCATGCTCATAGGTTTTGACTTGTTCATAGCCTGAGGGTGAAAAGAAAGAGATGACGACTTCGATCCCATTTTTTTTTAAGGACTCAATTAGAGCCTTTCCTTGCTCGAATTCACCTAGGGATGCGCAATGAACCCATGCGCGTTTCCCTTGTTTTGGACGGGGCAGACCTTGGGCCTTCCTTCCCTTTATTCCCTTTCTAGACTTTTGACTAAAAATAGCATGGAAGTGAAGAGCTATACTTAGAAATCTAGCGAATACTTGGTATAGGCTCTGGGTCATTGGGCAAGAAATTCTTTTTCCATCACAAGGTTAACCCAGTTATCAGTGCTTACACCCATCATGATAAATTTGTACTTGCCACCTTGCACAAGCGTAGGTGCGGGTTCCACATCTCGGATATTGAGCACCACATTTGAAAGATCGTAGAACTGGAACTTCTTTTCAAAGGTATAGGTCCCTGAAAGCAAGTCCCCTTGTTCGTCTTGGATGACTTGGAAGTAGATACTGTTTTCGACAATTGCTCCGTCTTGCCAAAAAAATTGAGGCATTAGTGTTTCAGAATCGTCAAATGTCAATAGATTGGAATTATTCTCAGTTGGTTTGTCGAAGTACTTAATCCTGATTGGATTCGAAATGTGGATTTCACCATTTCTAAAATAGGTGACAAGACCCCAAACATTCTTGTTAATAGCAGTCCTGCGAAATTTGCGTAAATATCCATTCAAAATAGGTGCATCTTCAAGATCTTGTAGCTGATAGTTCTTGTAATCATTAGGATCGATATCTGCCTGATTGCTTTCGAAGTATAGGAAATCAGAGGCACCCTCCTTGGGATAAAACAGTATTGAAATGGGAAAGGCCTCATCATTCACCAAGACGTCTTCTCCTCCTGCTGCACATGCTATTAAAGAGTCTTTCACGAGGGGGAATTCAGCATTTTCAGTGATGTAGGAGTCCAACTGTTCTTCAAGCGCAGGCTTAGTCTTTTCAGGGACGCACGCAAGAATCGAAAACATGAAAATCAGGTAAATCCATTTCATTATTCAAATATATGGTTTTAAATCACTTGTAATATTACTTATATTAGTGTTTATGAATAACTTGGTTTTAGTCATATCAATAATGTTACTAAGCTTCAGTTTGTTCGGACAGGAGCAAAAGTTCCAGCTTATCAACTCGAAGCCGATAGACCCGAAACGCTACAAGACGGTGGAAGGTGATCCCTACCTCTTTAAGAAATGGAAATTAGGGAGACTTGTTGATTCCGAATCGAAAATCGTCGATAGCGTATACATTAACTACAATGGTTTTACGAGTGCCTTCGAAGTTAGGCAGGGCGAAGAATATGTGGAATTAGAATCTCATTATTATCCCTTGGTCAAACTGTATATGGAGGATGGAAGCGAGGCATTTTTCAAGAGAAATAACTTCAAAGAATTGTATAATCGATATTCTCGAATTGTCTATAGTGGAACCGACGTATTTGTTTTCCAAAATTTGTCAGTAAAGAAAGACATTACACCTACCAAATATGGTGGAGTTGATGATACTGAAAAATTCGTACGTAGAAAAAAATACTACCTACTGCATAATGACAAACTCAAGGTAATACGCTTGAATAAGAAGTCTATCCTTAAGAATCTAGACCACGAAGATGAGCTTTCTAAATTTATCAAGAAAAACAAAATCTCGTTGAAGTCTGAGGAAGACTTAGGTAAATTGTTGACCTACTTTGAGACCCTAGGATAGGGACTTTTAGATCGAACTACTTCGTACGGTTCTGCTACGCACAATTATGCTCTATATCAAGTGGAGTGTTTTTTTATTCCCAACCTTGTAGTCCCTTCAAACTTGCCTACTCTCGCACATGTCCGTCACCAAAGACATAGTACTTGTTGGTGACCAATTGTTCAAGGCCGAGAGGTCCTCGGTGGTGCAACTTATCTGTACTAATTGCAAGCTCAGCTCCGACACCCATTTGTCCACCATCTGTGAACCGCGTAGAAGCATTGTGGTATACTGCAGCACTATCCACTTGCTCCATGAATTTCTTTGCGACCTGCTTGTTCGAAGTCATCACCGTACTTGAGTGTCCTCCAGAATACTCATTGATCATACTTATTGCCTCAGTAAGCTCGCTTACTGCACCAACCATGGCCTTCATTGCTAAGAATTCTTCTCCCCATACTTCCTCTTCCTCAAATGAATTTCCGGCAGGCACTACATTAGCCATGCTTACATCCATAGCAAGTTCCACCTTATTTTCCATAAAGATCTTTCTCAATTCCTGAATCTTGGCTTGGTAGTCATCAATATACTTGTTAATCAAGATTTTGTCCAGCGCGTTACATGCTGATATTTTTTGTGTCTTTGCATTAAGTATCACCTCGATCGTAGATTCCCAATTGGCATCATGGTGGATGTACATGAAATTGTTCCCCCTTCCACTTACTAAGACGGCGCACTTTGCATTTTCTTTCACAAAGGAAATCAACTTCTCCCCACCTCTAGGAACAATCAAGTCTAACTTTTCACTAGGAGTCACTAGAAATTCTTGCGTTTGAATTCTATTCATATTTAGGAAGGTGATCAACTCTTTTGGGAGACCCCTCTTTTCCAGAGCTTCGTGCCAGCAATCAACTAAGATTTGGTTTGAATGTAGTGCCTCCTTACCGCCTTTTAATAAGATCTTACTATTGGCTTTGAAAGCTAAGACTGCAGCTTCGATCGTGACATCTGGCCTGGATTCATAGATGATCATAATGGTCCCGAAAGGTGCAGTCTTGTTTACGATTTCTAAACCATTTGGAGCACTCCGTTTGGAGATAGTCTTGCCAACCGGATCGTCTTGGTCTAAGACCTCTTGAACCGCCTTTATCATTCCATCTATCTTTGTGTTGTCAACTATCAGTCGATCATACATTGCCCTATCTGATGGGTCGAATAGACTAAGGTCCTGCTGATTTGCGGCGATAATTTCAGTCCTCCTACGGTCTAAGATCTTGATCATTGATTTTAGAACCTTGTTTTTCTTCTTTGTCGAGATAATCTTCATGCCAAGGGTATCATATTCATTTGCGATCGCGAATTTAAGCGCATTTTCTTACTTTACCTTCTTATTTGACCCTGAAAATTGGATATCTACGATAAGTTTTTTCATAGTATGGAGATCTCTTATAAATGAATTCAAGTTGGGCAAAGCTGTCCTCCCGAAATTCCTTGTCCTCCTTCCTCTTTTGTTCAAAATCGGTCTTGAGTTTCTTATCATTTTCGAGCAGGTTTTCAGCTATTTCTTCGAAGACGTAGGCAGAGAAATACTCCTTTTGCATTAGGATACCATCGAAGAAATTCCAGGCAAAGTAGGAGTCTGGGGATTGTGGTTCTAGAACATGGATGATGAATTGATTTTGAGCTTGGTCAGTTTTGACCATGTAGTCGCCCTTGAAAATTTTCACAAGTTCGGTGTCCTTACTGACCTCTACCTGCGAATGGAGGTAGTGACCCTCATAAGCTTCTTCCCTTGTACTTAGGTCTTCAATTCTGTAGACCTCCAGGTCTAATTCCTTGTCTTCTTCAATAAGGTCGACTTTAACATTATTGGCTTTCAATCTTTCTACTACGTCTTGGTAGGCTTGAGGAATGATATAGGCCTTTGGTTTCTGAATTGACAGCGTTGACTTATATGTATTATAGAAGGGGACTTCTGCTGTGAAGGGCTCCTCTTTGTCATAGTAATTACGCTCTAAGCCAGTGACCTTGCTTATTTTTTGCTTGTATTCATAACCCTTAAACCTCAACTTCTCTTCTTTTTCAAAGTCCAGAGTCCAATTGATATCAAAAGTTTCTCTCTTTTTCGTGTTTTCGATGGCCATGTTTCTCGCATCAACCAAGCCCTTCTTATCTGCCTGAATATGTTCTAGCATGCTTTCCATGAAATAGTAGGTAGATTTTACACGATCCTCATAGGGCTTGAACATATGTGTTTCAGGCATGAAGGAAATGGTATTGTGGGTGGCAGCATATCCTGAAGAATACCTTGGTAGATCTAAGAAGCCAGCAATTCCCTTCTTTGGATCATTTCTACTAAAGACATAGGGTGTCATTTCATAACCTTTTTCTTCCATTTTTGAATATAGGGCAGGTAGCAATTGCCCTTGCATGTATGCAGATAGGCTTGCCTCTAGCTTGTCCTTTTGCGTCGCGATTAGGGTGATTACATATTGGTAGTCCGACCCATTAGAAGTATGATTATCTATGAAGACATCAGGGTTCCACTTAGCAAACATGCGATTGAAGCTCTTGGCATTTTCCGAGTCCTGCTTGATAAAATCCCTGTTGAGGTCAAGATTCTTGGCGTTACCTCTAAATCCATAGGCTGATGGACCATTCTGATTTGCCCGGCTGAAGGCTCCTCTATTGAGTGCCCCCCCAATGTTATAGACTGGCACAATGACCACTACTACAGAATCTAGGAGCGCTGATTTAGATTCGACAAGGTCCCTTGCAAGCATCATAGATGCATCAATCCCACATGGTTCACCAGCATGAATTCCATTATTAATCATTAGAATGGCCTTATTTTCTTGTAAGGCAGACAAGGGGGTGAAAGACTTGGACTTGTCGATTACAACTTCATGTAAGGGTTGACCACTATCCGTCATTCCAAATTCACTTACTTGGATGTACAGAGAGGATTGGTCTAACAACTTGTAATAGTCTATTACTTCTTGGTACGAAGATGAGTAGTTTTCATCTTTCTCAAAAGGTGTTTGCAAGGGGCTAAAAGCATCAACCAAACCTTTGGTTACACTACAAGAGGTGCAAGCTAAAATTGCCAATGCAAGATAGAATTTGTGCATATTAGACGTTTTTCCTCCAAAGGTATAATCCTATTTGAATAAGCTATGGATTTTATTGACGTCATTAGGGGTGAATTTAAATACAAGTGGTTTTCGCCCACTATAAATGACGAGTTGGACACTTTCAAATTTTGTTTCTTCAGTGATCAGCTTAGTGATTTCGGCTTCTTTTTTGATGATTTGATAATCTGAGGTGGCTACACTTGAAATACGGTTCCCACATTCTGCTTCAGAAGCGCTTACTTCATCAATTGTAACACTTGAGTTGACAGCATTGTTAAGTGTTATGGGATGCGCCAGCCGGTCAATAATCAAGTAGGCTTCCTTCCTGATCGGCCATTCACCTATTCCACTTCTCATAAGCAATTTCAAATAAGCACGGTCATCTTCCGTCGTTCGCACATGCACAAACT
>CAZMYK010000131.1:0-8591 GCA_964570435.1 uncultured Saprospiraceae bacterium
GAGGGTATGTAACTGGTCCTCGATTTTCTACATCAACTTGCCAATGAAGCTCAGGTCCACCTCCAAACACTCCATCAGTACATGTAGATTCAGAGGTTCCACTGTTAATCGTAACGGTCACATTCAATTGGGCAAAAGAAGAAAAATAAATTATGCAGCTAAAAATAAAAGACAATAAAAATTTCATATATACAACTTACAAATTCAAAAATACATCTCAATAATCGATAAACTCGCTAGTAATATTAGTCGAAGTATTCTTGAAAAGGTCACCCACTTGTTTTGAAAGACAAAATTTTAAAGCGTGTATCGGTTGTAACTTTTGATTATTACCTCAGAATGGTTAAAGTGCTTTAAGTATAAAGTAGATTCATGACAAGAGCATTCCTAGATTAAGCAAGGATTGACCTTCATCATTTAATCTAGCTTACCGTTTTCTTGTAGCCCTTGCCAGGTAAGCCAGTCAATTTCTCTTCCAGACTAGGAGGTGGTGCGTGCTTCCTAGCTGATCTGCATCGGGACATCCATTAGTAGAATCCTAGCATCTTTAGACGCTTTTATGGAAATGGACTCGGTATCCCAGACACCATATCCGTCTCGCTTGGCTAAGTCTTGACCTGATATATTTACCGCTCCTTCTAAGACAAAGACGTAGACACCATTGTCCGTATCTTTGAGGGTGTACGTTTCCTCGAAATCTTGCTCCAAGTCTCCTAAATGAAACCACGCATTTTGGTGTGCCCATACTCCTTGATCATTTTCGCTTGGTGACAAGATTTGCCGTAGTTTATTCTTAGATTTACCTGCCTCCAAGGTGATCTGATCATAGCGAGGAGTTACATTCTTTTTATTTGGAAACATCCAAATTTGAAGAAAGCGAACCTCTTCCTCTTTATTCTTATTGTACTCGCTGTGGTAGACACCAGTGCCTGCACTCATGACCTGCACATCGCCTGCCTTGATGATGGCAACGTTCCCTAAACTGTCTTTATGTTGCAAGTCTCCTTGTAGTGGGATAGATATAATTTCCATATTGTCATGCGGATGTGTACCGAACCCTTTACCACCTGTGACTACATCATCATTCAAGACCCTGAGCACACCAAAGTTCATTCTTTCTGGATTGCGGTAATTAGCAAAAGAAAATGTGTGATGAGAGTCTAGCCATCCATGATTAGCATGTCCCCTGGTGGTAGCTTTGTGCAATACTGATTTCATGGTTTTAACTTCTTTATTAGGTAAATGATTGAACCCGACCTGTTTCATCATTTTATCATAAGTCGAGTTTTTTAATTTGACATTTTTGGCCTTTAGCATAGAATTTCCTGCAGCTACTCCTGCAGCCCCTAGTAGTGATTTTTTTAAGAAACTTTTCCTGTCCATGAGTTACGTACTTGTGGATGAATAATTTGACTATTGACAATGTAAAGGTGCATGAAAACAGTAAAAATGGAGATATAGAAAAGTCCTGGAGACATATAAAAATGTCGGAATTGCAGAAAATGTATTACTTTTTCCGCCGAAATTGGCTGGGAGAAAGACCAACGCGCTTTTTGAAAAAGCCACTAAAATGCAAGGGTTCTTCAAAGCCAATCTCATATGCTACTTCCTTAACAGACAAGGTAGTATGTAATAAGAGACGTTTCGCTTCCAATGCGAGTCGGTCCTGAATATGGTCCTTTGCTACCTTACCTGATATGTTTTTAAGGGTTTGGCTCAAATGTTTGGGTGATATATGAAGTTCGGAAGCGTACCTTTTCACCTTGTGCCATTCTCTGTAGTTTTCTTCTACTAATTTTTTGAAATCTCTTAGAATACAAATGGCAGCGTTCTCCTCGTCAATTTGAGTGGTGTTGAACGCTAAACTGTTATTGCAATAGATCAAAAAAAGCTGCAGTAGGGCCCCAGTGGCCCTTGAACCATAGTTTAGGTCAAGCATCAGACAGGTTTCCATCTCATCGATAAGCTTGTCTAATCGCTTGAAGGTTTCTCGGTCTAACTTCAAAGGGGGAGAATCCCCAAAATTTTGGAATAAGTTGATGTTGGTAATGAAACTTTCTGGGATGTCGTTTTTCACTAAGAAGCCTTTGGTAAAAGTCATTACACTTCCCTTGGGTCTTCCGCTTAGAATTACTTGATGGACTTGTCCTGGACCTACAAAGTGAACCTCGAATGCTTCAAATGAGAACTTAGTATAGTCCAGCAGGTGAAAGCCCTCAGCCCTCTCGACTAAGAGGACTGTATAGTAATCATGTCTATGCACAATATCAGTTCCACCTCCTGCAAGGTCGTAGATACTTTCCATTCTTTGTAGCCGAAAATCTACCTTGCCCTTTCTATTTTTTAGAACACTCATCCTACCTCTAATTTAGAAAAGTAAAATTTCATGCAAGCATTACTTGTGAAACGGTATTATTCGAAAGCTTCTCATCAATGAATTGTGCAAATTAGTCCTAGCAATAGTGTGCTTATAGTGTTCAATTATCTAATCCTCATTGTCCTAATTATATCTCTTTGAGATTGGATCATACAAATTCAGAAATGTACCCGCCTATTAACGCACTTGTAATCAGCAAGTAATCATTTACGAATGGTGGAGCCATCTGTACCATTGGCTTTTGAAGCTGTTCATATATTGAATTGGCTCTGCTTTTAAATGTTAAACACCCTAAGCCATCTTTCAATTTCTCCAATCACCCTCGAAAGTGTATTATTGGGAATTGCTGGCGCAATTGCAAAGCGCTTTTTGGATGAAACATCTATAAAGTTCTCTCGCGCTGCCAATCTAGCTCTCTTTACCAAGTCTATCCAAACAGGAACTCTGTCTTTCTCAAATTCTGCAAAGACACGATATTCTAGGTCATCAAAAAAGTCCTGTTTAGATTTAGCACTTTTAATTGATGCAGATAACTTTCTTGCCAAAAGTTCAGCATCTTCTATCGCTAAAGAGGCTCCCATCCCTATAGTCGGCATGATGGCGTGACTTGCATCTCCGATAAGTATCATGTTAGCCCCTTTAATAGAAGGTTTGATTAAAGCGTCAGTATCAGCCATTTTCCAGAGATAAATTTTGTAGCTGTCCCAATCTTGGATGTAATCCAATGCTTCTTCATACATCTTTTCATGCGGAGTAGCATCAGCTACTAATTTTTGAGCAATTTGCTTCTTTTCATCGGCATTAATATTCTTCCATGGAGTGGAATCCGCAAGTCCTAAGCTTTCCCAAATTTCTTTTTTCGATTGATGGTCAAAACCGATACCGTAAGCTAGCCTGTTTTTGCCCAAGGGAAAAAGGGTCATCGTGCTTTTACTTCCCATTATAATTTCACTTTTTCCTCCATTGGCTAGCTCTAAGAACTTTTCTGACACATCACTTACATTAGGAGCTTCTATGAGCATATATATGCATGAGAACCCCCGGTCTGTCTTTGATGCACTTTCTGGGAAGAACTGTTTACGCGCGTTAGAAAATGAGCCATCACAGGCAATCACAAGGTCAAATTCAAACTCCTTTGGACCTGATTCTGAGTGTTCGCAAAGTACCTTTACAGTCCCATCATCTTGAGGTTGATATTCGTATACCGTGCATTGTCTAAGTACTTGAGTTCTCTCGAGAAGTCCCGAAAGATCATTAAGAAATTCTTGCCTTACGACACAGCGAGTGTAGTTTGAATTACTTTTAATCATCCTAAATTTCTTATCCAAACGGCTATTGTAGAATGTGATTTCATGCGCTCTGACTCCTCTGTTTAAGGCCTTTTCCTTTATACCGAGCCTTTCCAAAGCTTTGCACGCCCTTTCTTGAATTCCGTATTCTACTCCTGGATAATCAGTTAAAGACTTATTTTTATCTAATAGCGTGATATCACAGTCTTCATTCGAGGTATAAGCTTCTAAGCCTAGACTACTTACTAATCCTGCTGGACCTGAGCCAACTACACCGATATTTACTTTTTTACCCATGATTCATTTTTGGTTCTAGATTTTTCCAATACAAGAATAATTAGAATCAATACGCCATGACTTACCATATGGTAAGTAATCAATAAATATTCTTTCGGATTCGGCTTAATGAGTTGGGAGTAATTCCTAAGTAAGATGCTACTTGATTTAAAGGCGCTCGTTTTATTAGATCGGATTCTTGAATCAATTGGAGGTATCTTTCTTCGGCATCCAAGGTTTGAAAAGAGATCAGAGTCTTTACTACTTTTAAAAATTCATCCTCTAAAATAATATTTTTAAAGGTCCTCCATTTAGGAAACTTGTCACACAATTCATCCATTTGCTTAGCACGAATTCGATAAATATTGGACTTTTCCAAGGTCATAATTCTAAAGTCTGACGGACTATTTTTTCTGATGGATTTAAGATTGGAAATAAAGTTGTTTTCAAATATTATCCAAGCTGTTACTTCTTTTTTTGGAGTGTCAACTACAAGTCGGACACCGCCATTTTCAATGAAAAAGTAATCTTTTACGTACTGTCCCTGTTTGATTACTGGCTCATCTTTGGCGAATTCAACTATTGTGAATTCATTCAAAATCTGCTCAAGATCGATATCTGTAAGGCTAATCCTTGATTTGATGTAACTTTTTAGATTCACCATTTTTTCTGTTATTTATATTAGCCAACCACTCAGCATCCCAAGATGTTCTAGAATGTTGCAGCCTTTCAATTCCATAACGTGGATGCGATCTGTGACCTCAGAAATGATCTACATTTTCATTGTTTATCAGAGTCTGTATTTATCGTTTTTCTAGCAGAAAAATAGTCAACAGTTTCCTTAATTCCTTTTTCATAAGGAGTAGTCCTAAAATTTGGAAATTGTTTTTTGAATTTATCAAAACTCATCACATATTCCTGTTCAAACTGATATTGCATCTCTAGTGGTTCTCTTAGGCTTGGCATAAAGTGCGGAAGCACTTGCTTCATAAAACGGGGCATTACAATACTTCTATGCTTAGTATTCAATATTGCATTTACCATTCTCAGTATTTCCTCCATGGTGATCGGCGAACCAACAGGCAGATGCCAAACTTGCCGATAACAAGATTCACATGATGCCAATTCTACCATCGCTCTTGCATTATCGTCTACATGAGCAAACGTATGCTTCACATTTCCTGAAGATAGTAATTGTGGATTTTTGCCACTTAAAATTCGCTCTAAGAAGGTCATGTAGAAAACACTATTTGTTGCCCCTATTCCGTAGAAATCTGCCGACCGAGCAATCAATCCTTTTAAACCTCTCTTATTACAAGCCTCTATGAATAAATCTGCTACGGTCTTACGTACCTTCCCTTTTTTTGACCGAGGTTTTTGTATACTATTCTCATCAAATGGAACAGCTAAGGGATCGGCATACATGTAGATATTATCCAAGAAAATGAGTTTTGCATCATACTTTATGCATGCATTTATCACATTATTCATAATGACTTCCCATTCTTGTTCCCAAATTTTATGATTGTAGGGTAGACCGACACACAGGTAAACAAAATCACTCCCTTTTATAGCCGCATGTGCTTCTTCTGCAAGGAGTAGATTCGCTCGTACTCCTGAGGGTGTTTCCTTGTTGATATTTCTGGAAACTAAACGATAATTGACATTGCGGCTTTGAAGAACCCTTAATATCGCCTGCCCCATTGCTCCTCTAGATCCTAAGATAGTATTCATTTCAAGACGATTTTTGAATTAGAAACTTAATCCGAAATTAATGCTGACATGGCTATTTTGGAACTCTTGTCCTTCACCAAGTCCTGTCACATCACCACTCCTTGATGAGTATTCTACTTCAAGGTCAATATTGACAGCTGTGCTTTTAGATCTTCCAACTGGAAAGGCATATCCTATCCCTCCTAGTAAGGTTGTTCCAATTGCGAATTGATGTTCGTACCTACTTTGCTTATTAAACCTCGTTTTTTCAGTCATTTGACCAAAACCAATATTCGCCTTGGTGTAAAAGCCTTTATTGAATTGTTGAGAAAATAGATGGTATTTTAATCCGATACCGACATGGTAGTAATTAAACAAGTAGGTTTCGTTATCTCCTCCATTATTGGGCGTTGCGAAAAAGCCCTTCACACCACTTCCAATACCTAGTCCTTTCCATTTTTTGGGAGCGACATAAAAGAATGTAGATAAGGTATTTCCTTGATTTCTGCCAAAGCCTCTGCCATCATTTATCGTTTCCTTCTCGGCAAGTGAGCCATAGAAAAAAGTATTTCCGTAGCCAATAGCAAGATGGCCATAAATAGGTAATTTTTCTGACTGTGCGAAGAGGTTACTACTTGAAAGGAGACAAACAAAAAACAAGAATTTTGATATATTCTTCATCCTGTAATATTTTAATGATTAATAATACCACGAATGTAGAGGGCTTATTTGTCGCTTGAATTAACCTATGTTAACTAATCATTTTTTGAGTAATTCTCTTCTGATACGGCTAAGTGATTGTGGCTTGATGGACAAGTAGCTAGCGATGTGTTTTTGTGGTACTCGTTGAATTACCTTTGGTCTATTTTGAGATAATTCGATGTATCGTTCCGTTGCAGATTTATGGGTAAGTGCTTCTGTTCTTTTTCGTAGGCCCATAAAGGCATTTTCTGCCATTAATCGACCGAATCTCTCAAATTGAGGCAATTCAACAAATAGTTTATTTAGATTGTTTTTACTAAGAATGGCCAGTCTTGTTGGTTCAAGTGCTTCCATTGTTTGTTCAGATGGTATTTCAAAAAGGAAACTTTCGTAATCGCTGTACCAAGCTCCCTCAAAAAAAAACTGCCCTGTGATCTCATCTCCGTCCACTATATTGTAATATCTAAAACATCCTTCTATTATGAAAAATGCCTTATTACATATTTTGCCAATTCTATGAATTTCTGCTCCTTTCTTGAAGGTTTTAATTTTTAAGAGATTGTAAAAGTATTCAAATTCTGCATCGGCAAGTGAGATATACTTTGCCATGCATGTATCAAGTAGTTCTTTATCGGTCATTATTATCCATTTTCGCAAGCGAAAAATACTACCATTTTGTTTTAAGCAGAGTGAAGTTAAAGGCTTATTTTTTGTCAGCTGTGTCTGTTTTTATTTAATGACCTTTTGTTGTGGTATTTCCTCAAGAGTGCTCGTAGATTTCAGAATTAATTTTTGCCTAACTTAGTATAGTTCAAAAAGGAATATCAGAAATGAAAAAGTTACTTATCCTTTTTTTGTGCCGTGGCTAGCTTTCCTTCTTGCTTTCATTTTTTGATTTAAGGACTCTTTTTTGTTGATCTGATGGCTCAATTTACGAAGCTCCTAACAGAATCTAGGCTCCATTAGTTAGCAATGAAAATTTTCTCATTCCACTACTTTTGACTGTATAAAGGCACCGAATCTCACGTGTTTTAAAACCATCAATCTCATGAATTGCAATCCAGTACTCTACTAGCTAGCTAGCTGATTCCTAGAATAAAAGCCAAATTTTACATATCATTGGTCTCAGGAATCAGTAGATATGAAATCCTTGCAACTGCTTTTTTTACTTTTTTCTCTGGGACTTTTCATAGGATGTGAGCCTGGCCCATGCAAGTTTGTTGAATGTGGACCTGGAGATTGTGTCGAAGGAATCTGTGATTGTCCAGATGGATTCACAGGAGATAATTGTGAGATACAATTATGTTTTGGTGTAGCTTGCATTAATGGGGATTGCGATCCACAAACTGAAAGCTGCAATTGTCACCCCAATTATTATGGCCAAGACTGCAATATATTATGTGTAAATGGAGAATTTGCAAACGGATCTTGCAATTGTTCTGAAGGTTATGAAGGTATCACATGTGAAACTGCAAGTAGAGATCGTTTTTTAGGTTGGTGGGGTTGCGAGCAATGGACCATTGCTCCTCAAATAGGTGGCACACCAGTTCCTGGAGTTTTACCAGGACCCTCTCTGTCTAATTCCTTGAAGTTCGAAGAAGGTTATAAGGTAAATGAAATTGAACTTTTTCCTACGGAAAACAGCAATGGTCTAATGCTGCTCAGATCAGACAAAAGAATTACGGCTCAAATAACAGAAAACACCTTTAATATTGAATTGCAATATTTAACCACCGAAGTTACCGTCTATGGTTCAGCGAGTTTGGATACTGATAGTCGAATTCTAAGTGTTGAACTATTTGTTTTCAATCCCATCACAACATTTACACAGGTAGTTAAGGGAAGTTTCTTTCTTGTGCGTAATATTAATGGCTGATATTTCCAATGTGATTCTTCGCTTCTTGGCGATTTTTACTTTCATGTTTTGTTGATAATCGGTCAGTAAGTAGGCGTTTTTTCCTTGGTAAGACTTTCTATTTGATCCGGAACAATTCTCACTTGTCATTTTACTTCACAATGATCTCACCTATGCGCTGATGATACCATATTCAATCCACTTTCAGCGACACAACCCAATTGATTGAAGATTTAAATGTATTCTAACTTGATCGTCTCTTTGCTAGAATGATGGGACATTTAGATTAACTTATGAGCTGCAAGTTGACTTTTCTTTATTTCAGCCTTTCAAATTTTTGGGAGAATCCCTCATTAGCGATAAAATTCAGGATCAAATA
>CAZMYK010000132.1:0-8539 GCA_964570435.1 uncultured Saprospiraceae bacterium
GTTCCTTGCCCCAGACTTACTAGCGCGGTACCCTGTCCAATCAAATCGTCCTTCCACAACTCAACTACAAGATCCCTATCTTGTCCTGTTACGTAGGTGATGTCAATATCAAAAGTTGTTTGGATAGGAAGATTTTGGGGAACCAAATGGCAACCTACCTCTTCATCTACTACAGGAGTATTTTCGTCAATTAATCTCCACGACCGAGTCCAATCATAGTAGGTTGTCCTATCTTCAAGGCTATTGTCAAGGCCATCTTGCCGTAGACCATCAATTAGGGTTGGATTGGGCGGATTCCAATCATAGGTTTCAACAACCATCCTCAAATACATGCCAAGATCAAAGTCAGCTGGAGGTGTCACTGAGTGAACCTGCTTTCCATCCAGAAAGAATATCATTTCTGTAGCATTTTTCCACCATACACCGTAAATGTGGTAGTCAGCAGAGGCTGCCTCGCCGATCGGTGTTTTGCCGCCCACGAAGGTTTCTGCTATTCCGCATCCTGGATTGCCAGTTACACCTCTACTATGGGTGTTGGAATTGATGCTGACTATATTTTGGTTGACCCAGTCTCTGCTGGGATCTCCAGAGTTTACACCAACATTTTCGGTGACATCTAGTTCAGTGACTCTATTGTCGCAGCCAGTAAATTCACTGCGCTTGTTAATGAGCCAAAAAGTGGAAGACATAAATGTTGTATTCGCCTTCATTCTAGTCTCGTAGTATCCATAAGTGGCCTTGGTTATGCTCCTAACCAGCCCTCCTTGCATGGTATAACCAGGGTTTTCATTTTGCTCTTGGGTGCTCAGATCTTTGCTTGCCGTGATTTGAAGGCTTCCGTCAGCTACTGAAACTGCATTTGTACTAAAGTATGCAGGTTGTCTGCCCTTCCATTGTGGACTCTGGTCGTCCCATTTTTCAAAATTTAGGGAGCTTCCATCAAATTCGTCAGACATGAGTTCATTCTTTTGCCATGTCGCACCTTCTGGCTTAGGATCTTGACCTTCCAAAAAGGTAGGTTGAGACACTGCACTAACTAAAAATCCGACTACCACCGACAGGGATAAAACATACTTTTTGATCTCCATTGAAAAACAATTATTATAAATGATGCAAAAATAGGATAGGCCTTCGCATCGAAATATAGATATAGTCCGAAAATATGGCAGACTTTTAATATAGAATTTTCGGAAAATGAACTTATGTATTATGATTGTACACGAATTGTGGTAGGATGTAGTAAAAACAAGCAGTGGTACTGAATGAAAGTCCCTGAAATGAAAGCTTGAATTTCCTCCTAGAGAGACGAAATGAGCTCCTTAATTTCACTGTTTTTGTAGTGGCTAGAGCTCAGCGATGTCAAAAGTGATTTGGCATCTGAAATTCGATCAACTTTAATTAACGCTAGAGCCTTATACCATTGAGCTTGTTCTGTAACCTTCTGATTAGAAGTAGAGATGATTTGATCATAGATCTTGATGGCATCTTCATAATTTTCAGCTGCCTGCTTCGCACTTGCAGCATATAAGAGGTAGACCTCATCTTTCTGCTCCTTCCAAACCGCCATAAAATTATCTGCTGCATTCGGGAAGTCCCCTGCAATATAGGAGGCGATAGCAGAATTAAGACCTGCCTCGGCGTCTCCTCTTTGGCTAAGAGCCATGGGGTACGTTTCATAGTAACTCGTATACAGATTTTCTTCAGAATGATTCAGTAAACCAGGAAGGTATGCAATCGCCAGAATGAGACTAGCAGCGACAAGCAGGGCAGGGGGGATAAGTCGTAGCATTCTGCCGGCTTTCTTTTGCTTTAACACCTTGCTTGGACTTTCATCAACTACCGAACTTAAGACACTTCTTAAGTGCAATACGTCTTCAGATAACTCTTCTGCTAATTGCTTATCTAATCTGTTTTCTTTATTCATCTGTCTGTTAATTCTGCGAAGAGTGGGTCGGCCTTAATTTTCCGCACCAGATTCTCCTTGCATTTAAATTTCTTTTTCTTGATGTAGGCCTCAGAGCTATCCATTTTTCGAGCTATTTCGGCCATCTTTACTTTTGCAAAAAAGAGAGAAAGTACTTTCTGACAGCTTTCTGTCAAGCTTGCAAAGTGCATGCGATACAATTGTAACTGTTCCTTTTGCTCCAACTCCTCTTGCATACTCTGACCGATTTCTACTCTATCATCGTCTACTTGTTCAACATAGGAAATGCGCTCACTTTTTCTTGTCTTCGCAAACCATAGGTTTCTGCATACCACAAGAGCATAGGACCAAAACTTGCAGGTGAGTACAAAATCTCCTGATTTCTGCTTCTTATAGATAGAAACAATCATCTCTTGGAAGAGATCCTTGGCATCCTCTTCTTGACCTCCATTTTGCCTTACCCACGAAGTAATTCCTGGGAGAATGTCCTTGTAAATCTCTGTGATTACCTTGCTATCACGCGAGGCTATACCTTCCAAGTAGTAAGCATTCTTACCTTCTTTCATGAACTAATATCCTAAGTTGTTAAATGGTTACCCTATTTCTTTTTACAAAAATAAAGGTAACCAATTACCATGAATAGATATAGGTAAGAAAATAGTATTATGAATGTCTTAGTCTTTCTTATAATTACCTGCATTTTTCAGGGCAATCAACCGCAAATATCGAAGGATACCTATGTGAATGCGCAAATAAGTGAGGAATTAAAATCCGAAATTATTGCAGTTACTACTTCTATGTTGGCAAGCTATACTGAAAGTGCCGACTTCTGGGACCGTGCAAAAGGAAAAATAAGACAGGATGACTACCTAGATTTTATTAAGCTTTTTGCAGGTGACGCTAGGGTAGCTGACGATATCAGGTGGACCAATGAAATGATCCACTATTCTGACTATGCTTCGTTAGTGATGAGTCACATGCTGGACATTGGACTTAATTTTGAGCTTGGCACGGTCACCATTGAAAGTATTGATATTGATGAGACTGGATTTTATGTCGTAGATTTAAGGATGGTGAAAAGGCTTTATAGTGGACTTAGTAAAAACAACAAGACCGTCGATCTACGAAGCGGACGAAAAGCCACCTACGATATGAGAATAGACCTCCCTAACTACCTTTTGTCAGACGCAAGAATTCAATACATAAAGTTAAAAACCCCTAAGAAGTTAATGGAGTACATGACCCAGCCGCTCGTCTTTATCAATCGAAAACTAGCAAAAAATTGATTATGAGATTGTTGCTCGTCTTTCTTTGCTTGTCATTCTTGGCACCCTTTTCCCATGGACAAGTCAGCATGGTAAGTGCGGACAGCATCTACCAAGAGGGTAAAAAGGCCTACTATGATGGTCGCTATGATGTTGCTATCAGTATCCTTGATTCTTGCCTTAAAGTCATCGATAAACTTAGCGACGAGCCTACAAAACTTCACGTTAGCGCTGAACAAAGACTTGGAAACTCCGCAAGAAAGGCAAGAAGGTATGGCAAGGCAGACCTACATCTCCACCATGCCTTGGAGATGTCCAATAGTGTTTATGGTGAGGGCAGCGATAGGAGTGCAGGGGTTATGTTGGACCTAGGTAGCCTTTATGAGGCACGTGGGATGTATACGAGGTCACTGGAATGGACAGCAAAGTGCAAACAGATAACAGAAAGGCTGCATGGTCCAGGAAGCAAAAAGATGGCCTATATTAAAATGAACGATGCGAATACCTACTATGCGATGGGTAACTATTCTAAGTCGATTTCGATGCTCTACGAGGTTCCGAAAATCTACCAGAAAACGCTCAAGGAGGATGATCAAAATTTTAATAGGGTATTCCTTACCATGAGTAATTGCTATAGAAAAAAGGGGGACCTTAATACTGCCCTTGAATTTGCTCAGAAGGCCTTAAATATAAAGCTGCTGAACTACCATGAAGAGCATCCTTCTGTGCCAAAGTATATAGAAGCAGTGGCCAAGATTCTAGTTGAGCTAGGAGAGATAGAGGAGGCCAGGATCTACTTCAAAAGAAGCGAGGAAAGCATTCGAGCGCGTGGAAATTTCCAGAAGCTTGGAGCTAATTTGAATAATGCTGCAAGAATATATCAAGCAAAGGGTGAAATAAAGCAAGCTCTGGTTCAATATCGTAGGGCGCTCACAATGAATGAGCAAGTAGGAAAACCTACTGACTACATTAAATATAACGTTGCGATGTGCCTGTATGATTTGGGCGAAAGAGAAGAAGCACAGAGCCTCTTGCTGGGGATTAAGGATTATCAAAAGGACCCACAAATTTTACTGCGGCTTTCTAAATGGGCTCTAAGAGGAGGTAATGTTGAGAAGGCGCATTTGTATTCAGTGCAAGCGAAAAAAGTAATACCACCTGGGGATGACTTTAGATTGATCAAACACATGGTGAATGAAGCGAAAATTCTTGCCACGACCGATTTGGATAGTTCTTGGCAAAGGATTAATGAGGCCATCACCTACCTGACTGAGATGAGAATGACTTATGAAGGTCAGGACTCAAAGAACTATATCAATGAAGAGCTAGACTACATATTCGACTTTTCGGTCGCTCTCGGATTACAACGATACAATGCTTCTGAACAAAACCCCAGTGCAGCATCTGACTTGTTTCAAATAATTGAACAAGCAAAAGCTGCCTCTTTTTGGGATGATTACAGCGAAGACAATGCGAACTACTATGGAGGTGTTCCCCCAGAATTGCTCGAAGAGATAGAAATTCTCAAGGCCGAGGGGATTGATCAAAGAGCAAGTCTGGAGGCTAAGATGGATCTTCTTAGGACCAAATATCCAAAGTATTTCCAAAAAAAGTACTCCCTTGATGTTCCAGCATTAGATGAAGTACAGGCTAAGCTTCCGCCAGGTCTTGCTTTGCTGGACTACTACTTGAGAGACGATGAAGTGATATGTATGCTGCTTTCCCATGATGAGGTCAAGGTGCTGCAATATAAACTAGAAGAAACCTTTCACTTTGATAATGAATTGTTGCTATTGTCAGAAGAAATAAGGAGAATTACTATTGTTCCACATGGGAGGATTCATATGATTTCCTTTGACCAACTTAGACATCCCGATAGTGGAGATTTTTTACTAGAGAAGTATGCTTTTTCCTATCAGGTAAATGTCCGAGGTATCTTTACAGAACCTAGCGCCGAAAGTAGAATGAAATACCTCGGGTTTTCGCCAAAGTGGGAAGGCAACGAAATGCTTGCAGCTGAAGGAGGTGAGAACCGGGACATGCTTTTGCCCTTGCCAGGTGCTCGAGAAGAGATTGCAGATGTCTCAGAACTTTTCAAGGGGACTGTTTTGAATGAAGGGATGGCGTCCGAAGAGGCATTTTATGAATCAGTTTCGGACTATGATTTAATTCATTTTGCTACCCATGCAAGCGTGGACCCTGAAAATGAACTCAACTCAGTACTCTTCTTACATTCTGATGCGGCCTCTGGAGATGGTAGATTGGAAATGGATGAAATTATGAAAACTGAGGTGAATGCCAATCTGGTTTTGTTAAGTGCATGCGAGACAGGAGCTGGGCTCCTCAAAACTGGTGAAGGAGTAATGAGTCTTGCCCGAGCCTTCCAATATGCAGGTGCTAAAAGTGTTTTTATGAGTCTTTGGCGTGCGAATGATCAGTCAGCCCACCCGATTGTTCTTGATTTTATTAGAAATTACAAGTCAGGGATGACGAAGGATGTTGCATTGCAAAAATCCAAACTTAAATATCTAGAGACAGCAGACCCATTGTTAAGAAATGAGTTTTACTGGGCTGGCTTCGTTGTCAGTGGAGACCTAAGTGCCTACCCAAGGTCAAATAGGTGGTGGATATCCATCGTTGTTCTTTTGAGTTTGGCTTCCTTACTTTTACTTATTTACAAATTCAGATAGATATACTAGATTGGCTATCTTAGCATTTGAATGAATAAAATCAGGCAGCTCATTCCGTTGTTAGCTACAATTCGTACCTATACTAAGGCAAAATTCGGTTCCGACCTGATAGCAGGTCTTACGGTAGCTACAATATTAGTCCCGCAAGGTCTTGCTTATGCAATGCTAATGGGTGTTTCTCCGATTTACGGCCTATACACAGGACTTGTTCCTTTGTTAATTTATGTAATTCTAGGAACTTCCCGGTACTTGTCGATTGGTCCAGTTGCTATATCCTCGCTCTTAGTATTGGCAGGTGTAGGCGCAATTTCAGAACCCGGCACATCTGAGTATTTAACCTTGGTTATTCTTGCCGGCCTACTGATAGGAATGGGGCAGATGATTTTGGGTGTGATCAAGATGGGATTTATAGTCAATTTTATATCACACCCCGTAATGAGCGGATTTGCATCAGCAGCAGCTATTATCATCATTTCTACTCAGCTCAAGGATGGTTTAGGAATCTCTATTCCTAGATTCGAACATGTCTATGATAGATTGGGATATGCGATTTCACACATCGGAGAGGTAAATGTTTACGCAGCACTTTTGTGTGTGGGAGCGATCCTCACTATGCTGGTGCTAAAGAAGATTCATCGCTCTATTCCTGGTGCCTTGATCGTGATTATTGTCGGGACTTTGCTAACCTATTTATTAGGATTCCAAGCCGAAGGTCTTGAGGTAGTAGGAAGCGTTCCTTCAGGACTTCCTAGCTTTGAAGTACCAAGTATCACTTGGGAAAAAATTAGGATGCTATTCCCAGTCGTACTTACAGTGACAACGATTGGGATTGTTGAAAGCGTTAGCATTGCTAAGGTGCTTGAGGCGAAGAATCAAGTAGATGAAGTAGATATTGACCAAGAATTGATCGCCATAGGGATGTCAAAAATTGTTGGTTCTTTTTTTCAGTCTATTCCTTCCTCCGGTAGTTTTTCCCGATCAGCAGTGAATAGTAATGTAGGAGCTAAGTCAACAATGGCTTCTTTATTCACAGCCATCCTCGTTTGCCTTTCCTTGCTCTTCCTGACTCCACTTTTCTACTACCTACCGCTATCGGTCCTTGCCTCTATTATTCTGATTGCAGTTGTAAACCTTTTTGATGTGCAGCAGGCCATTCACTTGTGGAAGACTCATAAGAGCGACTTTGCTTTAATGATTATTACTTTTGTAGCCACCCTTATGCTCGGAATTCAGGAAGGTGTGCTGATTGGAGTAGTATTAAGTATTGCGTCGGTCTTGCTAAAAAGCAGTAAGCCACATATAGCTATTCTTGGCCGAATCCCAGAGACCAATGACTATAGAAACATTAGACGTTTCACGGATGCAATAGAACCTGAAAATGGAATCGTCATCCGATTTGATGACCAGCTCTACTTTGCAAATGCAGACTACTTTAAAGAAAAGGTCAAAAAATTAATCAAGGATCCTAAGTATTCTGATTTAAGCTATGTGGTTTTAGATGCCAGCAATATGCATGACATAGATAGTACTGGGATCAAGGTACTAAATGAAATTAGCAGGACATTGAATGCACAAGATATTGTCTTGCACATGTGTTCCGTGAAGGGACCTGTCAGAGATCGACTCTATAAGAATGAAATGCTAACTGAACACAACCACCATCATCTCAATATTAAGTCCGCTATTGGTGAAATGTGTGGTGAAGAGCTTTCACCTGATAAGAAAAAGAGGACGATGCAAAGTAACCATAGGAGTCACTGATCGCCGTTAAATTTCCAATCTGCAAATGTGACTAGTGCATTAAGCATGTAAAATATATACTTTGCAACATTGGCGTAATTTCCTTGAATTAGATTTTTAGTGAATTGTACCACATTGTAGACCATCCAAGACAACCAAGTCTCTTCATATTTCAGTGCAGAAGCAATATTGGCTCCTATAGAAATCCCAAAGGTAATGGCAACAGTATTCAGAAAGAAAATTTCCGTCCTCCCTCCGAAGAGGTGTGCTCCTAAGTAAACCAAAAAGAATCCTACCGCAATTCCAGCACCCATAATTGCAAAATACTTCCAATCTACCTTTCTGATTTTTTCACCTCTAGCCCAATTGAAGACCGCGAAGTTCATGATAATGAAGGTCAGCGGATAGGTAATGATGGCAGATGCATTTCCAAACATATAGTCTAGGGTTCCTGCAGTGATTGTTGTTACTACACCGATGATATTTCCTGTATTACTTTGTTTGCCAATGAACCTTGTGGATAACATCGAAAATGTTGCAGACAGAATGGAAATTAAGCCAAGAGGGAATCCACCGTTACTCATTTCACTAAGCAATTCATCAAGTGGAATGTCAAAGACTATTTCGCCATTCTTGTAGATGGTCTTGTGAAATCCTCGCAGTACAGAAACGGTCACGATTAGACCAGCACCAAAAAGATCTAAGTATGCAGATTTAACAAATTTTCTAACGAGCGGAAATCTAAGACTCATTCTACCTTATTAATAAGATCATCGCCGCAATGGCAGTAACTACAAGTATGAAGTTACTGTAAGTCCTGTCAGAAAACAAAGAAACAATTCTTACGCCAATGAAAAATCCCACAATAACAATTGGAGCTAGATATAAGTCAAGTGAGAGTGATGACCAAGAGATGGTCT
>CAZMYK010000133.1:0-8538 GCA_964570435.1 uncultured Saprospiraceae bacterium
TTTTGATCAAGTAGAAATACGGTGACACCAGGCACGCCCGGTTCATTAGGGTCTTGAATTCCATCTTGGTTGATATCAAACCAAACCAAGTCTCCAATATTGGAGCATTCTACAATACGCACTGACGATTCTGCTGCGCAACCTAGTGCATCTGTAACGGTTACAGAGTATTCCGTCGTCATTGTAGGATTCACAGTAATATCTGCTGTCATTTCACCTGTCGACCATAAATACAGATATGGAGCCACGCCACTTGAAGGACTTGCGCTAATGATTTGGTCGTTGATCAAATCAATGCATTCATCAGCTGATGGCACTAAGGCCACTTCAACTTCACATAATACAATACCTGCATCGAGATCGAGATCGCTTTCACCAGAATTGAGCATACCTGTCGCATCACTATTCCCCATTCCCATCATCCCTACTCCTTGCGGCACATCACTGTCATTAGACTCGCTTGAACCCACTGCAGGGTTTAAGGTGTATACGTAGTTTCCAGGAACCATGCTAATGTCGAATTTAACATAGTAGTCTCCAGGGTACAAGTCTTCAAATAAGTAAGATCCATCAGGGCCAGTAATTTGCATGTTGTTATACATACCGTTGGTACCTTCAGTAACTGGACTATTGTCACTTGTATTTAATAAGGTGACTTTTGCACCGGCAACTCCTAGGTCGCCAAAATTCTGAATTCCATCCTTATTGATATCGGCAAAAACCGTGTCTCCCACGCTTACAGGGATTAAATATCCAGCATCCAATGTACAATCCATACTTCCACCAACTATACTTGTTGTGTCAGAAAATCCCATACCATTAACATCGCTATCCAGCGCATCAAGAGAGATACCATTTACATTTTCTTTAGTGGGCACATAAAGACTTCCATCAACACTTGTCGCGGTAGTAATGTCAAAAACAACATAGTAGTCGTCTTCAAGTAAATTGTTAAATTTATAGTAACCATTAGCATCCGTGCTAATACTTGAGATTGCACCTCCGAATACATCAATCGTCACAGGTGTGCCAGTGCTTGCACTGTACAGTGTTACTTCAACACCTTCTATTCCTGGTTCACCGCCGTCCTGTAAACCATTTCCATCGAGATCAACAAAAACCGTATCTCCTAGGGACGCAGGAGCAAAAAGCCCAGCATCTAGTTGATGATATGTAAATTCAAGATTATTTGTCGTTACCGTTGTGGTTGCCCATTGGTCACCTGCAATTATCGTGTCTTGAAAATCTGAATCAAACAGATCCGTTGTATTGTTAGCAACTGTAAACTCAACGATGTCGGGGTTGACAGTTTGTGCATCATCTAATGATATTCTTGTTTCGTAAGTCATGAACGGAGCTAGTTCTTGAGACGTATTTACATTCCCGACGCCACCAAAAAAGTAATACCCATCACTATCAGTCGTAGCAGTTCCGAGCATCAAGTCTCCAATCCCATCATCATCCGTGTCCTTCCACAATTCGACATTTATTCCTGCTTGAGGAGCTTCACTAGGATCCTGGAAACCATCATAGTCGAAATCAAGCCACACATAATTCCCAATTTCCATTGGTGGCAGGTCGCACATTGCTTGAAGATCTCCCCAAGAGTTACCCTTTCCAAATCCAACATTACCTCCCGATAGAACATTCACATCCCGTGTCTTAAGTCCGTTGCAGAGATTATGAAATGAAAATCCAGAATCAAAGTTACCGAAGTAATTATCTGTGTTTGAGGTCATTATTTCCTTGAATCCTGGAATCACAACAGCCCCCCCATTGGCACTGGGTCCTTCTAGACCTTCACCATGGTAGAATGCAGCGTCGTCTTGTCCTCTTTCGAATATATTTTCAATGGGATCGGCAGGCATAGTTTTGTTGAGACCTGTTAAGAAGGTACCTGCATCACCATCACTTTCTAGCTCCCAATTCCCTAAAACAAGGGCTGCTTTAGTCATAAAACCACCATTTGTGGGATCATTTAGAGCCTCTGTTGCATCTGTTGCCCTATTTTTAGTAATGATGTTCATTCCCACCTTTCCATCTGGATGCACATCAAATTCAATATCCAAGGCCCAAGGCGCAAAATCACTAGAACCACTTCCTACAATCCATTCAAACGTAATCTGATCTTGTAAAAAAGGATTTACAAAGGATAATCCTTCCGACCAAGGGGCGAGAACATTGTTGAGATAAGTTCCGCCAGTGAAAAAATCTAGACCTCCAACATAGACTCCTGGCATTGTCCATGAAGAATAGTCGATGTTAAATTCTAAGACAGGGATTGGTGAGCTATCGCTGGGGTCAAATGAATGAACAGCTCCCTCCAAATCAGCAACCGTAGGACCTGTGCAAGTGGTGGTAGTATAAACGCGGCCATCATAGAAACCTACACCACCTGCCGCTGTATAGGAAAATCCATTCCCATTGATTCCTGAACATGTTTCGGGAATTTGGACAATTTTTATACCACCAGTGATGGCTTCTCCAGTTATCGAATCTATTTTAATAATATATATACTTCTATCTCGAGCATTGAAGGCATAAAGCTCACTATCATTACTATTAATTTCAATATCAGAAAAACCAATGTAGCCAATGTTTTGAACATCCGGATCATCATTAGGATCTGGATATTGTCCTAGCCCAGTTCCTTCATCTAGGGTCCCATTTTCGAATAGGTCACCTCCGACCGCGTTAAAGAACACGGACTCAAGGTCAAGCCAAAGAGAGGTGACACCTGCTGGAGATGTCGTATAAATTTCTCCAATATTATTAAAGGTTCCAGCAGGAGATAATTTAGTATATGAAGCACTTAAGATTTGTCTATGGGTTTTGTCCCAAGCTAGACCGTTAATGAAACCTGTGTTGGCTTCATTTGCAAGCGCTGCATCAGTGCTTGCAGTGAGACCGGTATAAACTTCAGGAGGATAAGCGTTCTGATCACCTGTATAATCATCTGATTCTTGGAATTCTATAGTTACTATAGTGGAAGAAGGTCCTCCCCCAAAAGGCCCAGGAAAACAAGCCGATAAAATCGTTGGATTATCTTGGCAATGGTCTTCAGGTTTCCCTAGTGTAAAATCATTTTGGCACGTACCTATATCTACAATCACAACTGAAGTCTTATTGCTGGATCCACTTGGACCAGAACCGAATTCATCAGGTGATACAAACTCAACGAGAACCTTATCACCGGTAGCAGAGCTTACATCTGCGATCCATGATCCATCTATCGAAGAAACTGTTGAGGTGATCAGAACCTGGTCATCATCATATACATTTACCAAGACTCCGCCTAAGCCTTGCTCCGCAAATCGGTAATCGTCCATTACATCAGGCATTCCATTGTGCTCAAATTCACGATAAACAGTACCTCCGATTTGCATTTCTTCCATTGTACAGGGTACAGGATCTGGACATGGTAGAGAGGATAAAAAGGCTATTGCGTCTGAGCATCCAGCATTCACAAAGGTCGCAGTTACAACGTTAGCCGTTTGACCATCAGCATCTAAGTCCAACATGAAGGTCATGGGACTTGTAGCTATGGACGGATCTATGACTCCGATTTGCGAACCATTATGACTTACTTCTATCATTTCATTGTTACCACATTGACTTTCCTCCCATGAAACATCAATGGTATAATTGGCTGTGAAGCTGCCATCAATGTTTTCAGAACAACTAAAGGTGGGTATGGCTACATTAATATTAACCAACTCGATGTTAACAACTATAGAAAAATCACCACATTGCTGCAAGTCCCCAGTTCCATCTGAGGCAAGTGTAAAGGTTCCACAGCCAGACAAACTATCAATGGTGATGGAGCTATTGCAATCATTAAATGACATACCTGAATTACTTCCTCCTGGAGTCCAATTTCCCTCGCAGATCGTACCCTCACAATCGATTAGGTCTTGAAGAAAGATGGTTTCATTGTATGAAAAGCCACATAAAACGGTGTCTATCGTTACAGTATTTCCTATTGGACAACATTCTTTGAGGATTGATATGCCTTTCGCAAGTTGAGAAACTCCACCTCCTGGATTTACAAAACCAGTACCCACATAGTCAAGGTCCTTATCAAAAATAGAAATGCAATCTTCCAATGAGCTATTTGTCCCATTAGAAGTAAATAACAGACCACTTTCTTGGTGGTAAACAATTCCTATTGCTTTTGTAAACTTGGCAACAGAACCGTCATCTTGATCATTGTCAATTATTGATGTTGCAATAAGGTCACCGGAACTATTAAATTTAAACAATTGAGCAGGAACAATCCCACCTTGACTAAATGGTGCGGTATTTACCATGTATACGTTTCCATCCTCATCTGTGGTAACACCGTAAGGATTTGGCTGTCCTCCTGGCAGTCCCATAGGTCCTTGGGTAATAAATGGGTCTATACAGGCTCCACTATTGATGTCATCAATTGTGAATTTATATATGCCTCTACCAGCAAAGGCAGTCGTGGCGTAAATCGTATCTGTGTATGGAGAAATATGTAAGCCCCAGCTAAAAGCTCCTGAATTGTTGAGGCAAATTGTTCCAATTAGTTCTTGGGTACAAAGGTCAAAAACCTCAAGCTGGCTGTCATCATCGGGATCATTTGCGAATAGCATGTTACCTTTCGAAGCAATGTTAAACCCTCCGATACCAGTAAGTTCAAATTCACTTTCTGAGAAAAGCTGACCATCGCAAGTTAATTTTCTGATGTCCCCACCTTGGGTTTCCGCTATGTACAAGAATCCATTAATATCTGTTCCTAGACCATGGGGTCCAGGGAATTCAGAGGATGGATTATTTCCTGGGTACCAAGGATTACCACCCACCAATAGTTCCGAGAGCGTACTATCCGAATTGATCGCAAACTTATGGACTGCCGAACCCTGTGTATCGTTGAGGTAGATGTAATCTTGACAATCACAAGCTTGAGCACCTAACTCTTGGATGCTACAAAGCATAAGGATCAATGCAAATGACACAAAATGTGTGTTTTTTCTAAACCAATAGGGAGGAGACAAACTGTCAATAATTCTAGACCTCTTTAGCAATCTAAGTGTAAGAAGTAAGTACGAGGTTGTAGGCATAGAAAGCCTAATCTTACTGATAGTAAGTTGTAGTTTTTTCATCTGTAATGACCTTAATTTTTAAATTTTGCTAAACCGGTTGTTGGGCATGCGGTAAGCAAACTGCAGCTGAAACTAGAGGCCAGTCATTTGTTGAAGGCGACTGAATGTTAAATCATCATTCGTCATATGCACAGCTATAGATAACGTATCCAAGTAGTGCGCTTCCAATATGTATTGTTAAAGAGTGATAAGATGATTTGATGAAGTGTGGTGATCACTACTTCAACTTACTACTCAAAGACCATGAAAAAAAATGTCAGATTTCATGTTCACTTCCTAAGATTATTTGGTGTTGCTTGTTAAAAGGTTAAATAGTTTTTCATTTTTTGCATTCGTGTTAATGAGTAAGTGCAAAAATATACGGCTGTAAGGTTTGCGAAGTGTGAACAAACCAATTTCAATAAGGTGTTTTTCATGTACAAGCTTGTACTGAGATACAGACTCCTTTCAAATATATGAATATTTTGTAATATGTATAATTATAGTAATAAATATTTTAAAAATTATATAATTTTTGCATATATAAATAAGCCAATTTTATCTTAACTATTTGATTCTTGGTATTTTGCTGCCCACAGCATCTTTTAGTCTTAATTATTTAGAAGGACTAGTTCCTTGCATTTTCAAAGGAACAGCGAGCCATTGCTGAACGCAATTAGAGACACAGTGCAACAGGAGTTAATAAATTAAAAAAGGCCCAGAATAAAACATTCTGAGCCTCAAATAACTTAAAACTACTATGGGAAGGAAGCACCAGCCTTACTTTGCTAGCCTTAAAACGATCTAATCTACAACGATCATCTTCCTAGTAGAACTATATTCGCCTGCCTTTACTGTGTAGTAGTAAACTCCGGCAGCATCAATCAGTTTGCGATCAAGCTGTAGCACGTTCAAGCCACTAAGTCCATCAATGGTCTGCTCGTAAATCTTCTCCCCTATCGTGTTTTGTATAGTAAAGATTACATCATCAGCAGAAGGCAGTACATATTCAATCTCCGTCACCTTATAAAATGGATTTGGAGTGTTCTGTCGTAGGCTGAACCCTGGACTTAAAAATGGTCCCTCTCTAAAGCCTAAGCTTATGTCTTGGATCGATAAGTCCTCTCCTACATAGGCTTCCGCCTTAGTGAAGTCTGAACCAAGTCTAATACTCTCTGACACCGTAGATAAGGACTTCTTTGCACGGAACTGCAGGGTGAATAGTATTTCACCGGCTTCTACAGTCTGGCCTTCCACATTATCAAACGAGGTTGTAATCATCCCTTGATCCATTCGCGCTAGTCCGAAGTTCCTTTCAGTCAATTCTAAGGCTCCACTTTCTATACCTACGAAGGACAAGTCATCTCCATAATTAAGTGTAAACTGGTAACCATATATATCACTAAAATCTTTGCTACTGAAGGAAAGCTTCACAATATCACCTGCCTCATAAGAAGCATCTTCAATCAAGAATTCCAGTGACCTAGTACTTCTAACTTGAGCATCTGCAAGGCCTTGTATCTCTACTGTGTTGTTCACATCACCAATCTTCATTGCAATAAAGTCACCGTTCATCATATCACTTGTCAGCCCTGTAATGTCTATCACTTCATCGTAATCCCAAGGATTCTGTACATCAGCGAATTCATGTAATTTATCTACGAATCTCCAACTCTCATTCTGTGGCAGATCATCTTCGCTGTACAGGCCTAGGATCAACTTACGAAGTTGTAGTAAGTCATTCACCTTGACTGCTCCATCATTATTAACATCTGCTGCAATCAACTTGTATGGCGAATCCAACTCTTCCAGCTCGAGGATGTGTTTCTGGATCAATACTAGATCAAGTGTCGTCACCCCATTTCTGTATTCAAAGTCTCGTGATGAAGTCAATTCGTAGGTATAGTCCATTGGATTGTTAGTGAACATAAATTCCCCTGCTTCATCCGTCTGTGTATACTTGGGGAATTCTTGGTTGTCAGTCATAGCCTCCACTTCTACTCCTTGCAGTGGGCTCCCATCTTCTAGCAATATGCTACCTCCAATTAAAGCAAAACCTTCTCCTACATCTTCACAAGCTCCCAAATTATCTTGTAAACGGAAACTTGCGGTACAGTAATCGATATTTCCTGAGTCATCAGTTGCATATATACGTACATCGATGGTCGAACTAATACCATTAGGAATATAGTCACATGTGAACTGCCATCCGTATTCCATCTTGCCCGTCACAACATTGAATACTTCATTAAGAGACTCAGCGTATGCTTCTGCTTCACTTAAGCCTTCAACATCTCGCTCTGGTACCATCGTCACAAATACTCCTCCACAGTCGTCAAAGCTTCCAGCATCAAAATCTGCAGCCCATAGGGTCACTCCATTTTCTAACATCACTGAACTTGATAAACCATCAAGACAATATGGCGTCGGTGGCTTATTGTCCTCAATTGTCAAGCCAAACGAACATTCCTCTGTGCTTATGTTTCCGCATCCATCTGTTACAAACCATCTGATGATGTGATTCCCCATTGGGAAGCTCTCTAAACCTATGTCGCTTGGCACTACGCTTGAGCCTTCTCCGCTGCCATCAATTACATTGTCACTTCCTAAGTCGAGCTCCCATGTCCATCCTAGGAACCTCGAATCTTCCGTACACTCATCCACCGCTGTTGCCGTTAAAGGTCCAGCCAATAGCTGTCCACAGTCTGCACTTTGGTCACCGCCACAAGTAATAATTGGGCCTTCTGTATCGAATAAGTCATATTCAACATATATTTCAAAGTAGCCATTCTGAGGAACGTAAGGATTAACCTCCTCATCGCCATTGTTGGCAACTCCATCAGGGTCGTAAAGGTAGTTTTCATCAAACTGACACTGATCGATAATCTCCCAGTGCGCTAATATCTTCTTACACCCTCCTCCTGCAAAGTTGAAGGTATCCAAGGTCAGATTTAGTCCAACTTCCGAGCATAGATTTTCAATGTTAATCACTGGAGGTACAATACTAACTTCGCCACAGTCCATCACTTCTATGGCTGGAAAATTCTCTCCCTCCACTACATCATCTCCAATATTAAATGGATTCGTTTCACACCAATCGTACCCTGCAGCTCTTTCGTCTGATCCAACAGGGAAGGTAATGTCAGTACAAGTTAAGTAATTCACATCCGGATCTGCCGTAACAGTGATTTGTTGACTACACTCAGTGCTTAATCCATTGAAAGAATTGGTCGCTACTAGAGTCCTTGTAATTGTGCCTAAGCCCACACCACAGTCTTCAGTACTTGTCAATTCCTGGTCTAATGCCACATTGCACGTCGCAGCTCCTCCTGCAGGACCAAACAAGGCCTCTATTTTCGCTAAGGATCCGCCCTCTGTGATGCTGCCGGCATTCAGCAAGTCTGATATTGCGACTGCTTCTATGCAGGTA
>CAZMYK010000134.1:0-8517 GCA_964570435.1 uncultured Saprospiraceae bacterium
CAGACCTCCAATGATGGTTCTAGGACCTGATATTCCTGCTGGAAAACAGGTGAGTAGTGATGTTTACTTGCAAGACATCATGGCGACTTCCTTAGACCTGGCAGGTATAGAAAAGCCTGAATATGTGGACTTTCATAGTTTTCTTGGGCTTGCAAAAGGAAGCCAAAAAGAAGGTAACTATGGGCACATCTACGGCGCCTATGTAGACTTTCAAAGGATGATAAGGAAGGATGACTATAAACTAGTAATCTATCCAAAATCTTCGAAGAAAATGCTATTTGATCTGACATCAGATCCAGAAGAAATGGTTAACCTAGCTGACCTTCCTGAGCAAGCAGATAGAGTGCGGGAGATGATGTCTGAATTACTTCAAATCCAAAAAGAGAAAGAGGATGCTCTTGATTTAAGTGACATGGTAGATTAAAATTGCGAGGTATGTATGGATTGACATTTTGAGAATAATCCTAAAAAAACCCTACCTTAACAATATTGGAATAATAAATAATAATTACATGAAAAGAAGAGATGCTATTGGAAACATGATGCTTGGGATAGGAGGGATTAGCGTGGGAAGTAAAATTCTAGAAGAAGGAATAAGTATGAAGTCAAAAGGAAATATTAATCACTCGGTATGCAGATGGTGTTATGGTCAAATGCCATGGGAAGAATTTATCGAGGGAGTCAAGACCATTGACGGACTGAAATCTATTGAATTAACAGGTGTAGAGGACTGGCCCATGTTAATCAAAAATGGTCTGACTTCAGCAGTAGGGACAGCCTCATTTGCTAACATTGAAAAAGGATTCAATGACACGGGTAACCACGAGCGCTTACTAAAGCCTTATTGTAAATTAATTGATCAAGCAGCTGAGCACGGAATCCCCAATGTGATTGTTTTTTCTGGCAACAGGAATGGAATGGATGACTTGGTAGGGATGGAAAATTGTGCTGTAGGTCTAGATAAGATCGTCAAGCATGCAGAAAAGAAAGGCGTTACTGTAATCATGGAACTTCTCAATTCTAAGGTGAACCATAAAGACTACATGTGCGACAAGACGCCCTGGGGAGCTGCATTGGCAGAGAAAATCGGATCGGATCGCTTTAAGCTCCTATATGATATATACCACATGCAGATCATGGAAGGTGATGTAATCGCGACGATAAGAGACTATCATCAATACATTGCCCACTATCACACAGGGGGAGTCCCAGGCAGAAACGAAATTGATGATACCCAAGAATTGTACTATCCGGCAATCATGAAGGCCATTGTGGAAACGGGCTACAAGGGGTTTGTTGCGCAGGAGTTTATTCCTAAATGGGAAGACAAGATTAAAGCGCTCAGTCATGGTGTTGCGACCTGTGATGTTTAGACTTGTCACATTTATTCTCCTCAGTCGAGTAGCAAGCATTGCACAACCCAATATCATCTTTATTCTCACAGATGATCAATCCTATGAAACCCTATCATGTACTGGGAATAATACTGTCGATACACCCAACATAGACCAACTAGCTGAAGATGGCACCCTCTTTACTAATGCCTATGTGACCAGCGCTATTTGTACTCCTAGCCGAATTTCCATCTTGCTTAGTCAGTATGAAAGGATGCATGGAGTCAATTTCAATTCGGGGACAAGTGTTTCAGAAGAAGCATGGGCAGATTCCTATCCGGTCCAAATGCGTAAGAGTGGATATTACACTGGATGGATTGGAAAGAATCATGCTCCCATCGGAAAGGGAGGATATGAGTCCGCTGTGATGAAAGCGAGTTTTGACTACTGGTACGCCGGCAATGGGCACCTTGGCTTTTACCCAAAGGAAAGGCACGCTATCTTTGCTGGAGCCTCAGAGGATACCCAGGTAGAAATTATCACAGAAGGAGCCTTACACTTTCTAGATTCTAACAAGAAAAAAATGAAGGGAGCCATGAGTTTTCTAGATAAGCGGCCGAAGGATCAGCCATTCCTTCTTAACATCAATTTGAATCTGCCTCATGGTGCAGGAACTTCATCAATGCAGCAGAGACCTGGTGACGACGAAATCTATAAGAGCTTATATAGGGACCGACAAATTGACCTACCCAAAAACTACCTTCCTAAGAATGAAATCAAGAAGCCAAAGTTGCCGCCTGATCTCCACCTTGCAGGTGAGCGCCAGCAAGGTTATTCTTATGTCGATGAAGCAGGTCAAACAAGGGAGAGGCTGACTAGGCAATACCAGGCGATTACTGGAATAGATCGGATGTTAGGTGAGCTCAGAGAGCACTTATCAGCACTAGGACTTGGTGAAACGACAATTATCGTTTTTACGTCAGATCACGGCCTTTTCATGGGAGAACAAGGACTCGGCGGCAAGGCTTTGTGTTATGAGAAAGTGACCCACGTGCCACTTATTATATATGATCCAAGCTTAAAGAAAGAACAAGTGCCAGAGAGTAACGCCCTTGTGCAATTAGTTGATATTGCTCCTACCTTCTTAGAAATAGCAGCCAGCAAGATACCCTCATCTTATCAGGGTCAGAATCTACGGCACTTGCTTACTGGTGAAGAAAAATCGCTTAGAAAGTACATTTATACAGAGAACCTTTGGTCTAATCATTTTGGAAATCCTCGTTGCGAGGCTGTGCAAGATCACGATTGGAAGTATATCAGGTACTATAAAAATAACAACCTTCCTGCCTCTAAAAGGATTGAAGTTGCAGAGGCCCTTGGGATCGATCGAAATAGGATCTTGTATGGGATTCATGATCCTGATATTGCCACTTACAGAACATATGTAGATTCCCCTGTACTGGGTGAGAAGGCAGTCTACGAAGAGTTGTACGACCTGAAAAACGATCCAGAAGAATTACATAATCTTGCTGATGAGAAAGCCCATGAAATGAGGATGGAAAAATTGAGAGACGTATGGCAAAAAGAAATTCTTTCTGCTAGAGGAAGTGATCAACCTAAGGTGCTGCGATACACAGTGGATAGCAAGGCAGAATAGCTTATGGAACTATAAAATTTATGATTCTCTAAGCTGGCAGAAGCATCTTTTGCTGAGGAAACCCCAACTGCTACTGACGACTCAGAAGCCGAGTGTTCTCATATCGAAGGAACATTATACCAAGTGTTTCATCGAAATTTGACTCAATCTCATCCTTCCAAATGTTATTTATTTCGAAAAGCAGAGAAAGCTTTCATTTTTTAGCCAAAAAACACTTACTTTTTGAGCGAGATCCTTCCTTTTTGTTACCAAAAAGGACGTTTTGAAAGTAAATTTATGCTGCACCTGTATCAGAATTGTAAAATGTGTTCTAGGCTGTTGCAGTAATTCTCATTACTAACAAAAAGTAAAAGCTTTGAAAAGAAGAGACTTTATTCACACTGCAGCGCTGGGTGCCGGAATACTAGCAGCGCCAATTCCGATTATTGGTAAGAATATATTCAGCCAGCAACTACTAGACCCTGGCATGGATGTTATGACGAAAAAGGTCATGGCAGATGTTGCCCTAAACACAGCAAGGAGTTTGGGAGCCACGTATGCAGACGCTAGAATTGGCCGCTACCTTAACCAATACGTTTTTACTCGAGAGAAAATGGTTCAGAATACGGTTAATACGGAGTCTTTCGGCATAGGTATTCGGGTCATTACAAATGGAACATGGGGTTTTGCTTCCACCAACGATGTGACTCCTGATGGCATTAAGAAAGCCACGGAACTAGCTGTTTCGGTTGCGAAGGCCAATTCTAAGATACAGACCGAAGACGTAGTGCTAGCTCCAGTCAAGGGAACAGGTGATGTTTCTTGGAAGACACCACTTGAGAAAAATGCGATGGAAGTCCCAGTATCAGAGAAAGTGGACCTGCTTTTGGAAGCCAATGCTAGGGCCTTGGAAAATGGTGCAGACTACATTTCATCCGCCCTTTTTATTGTGAATGAGCAAAAGTACTTTGCATCGACCGAGGGTTCTTACATCGACCAGGATGTACATCGAATTTGGCCTACCTTTAATGTGACGGCGATTGATAAGTCAACTGGAAAGTTCAAGAATAGACAAGGTCTCGCAGCTCCAATGGGAATGGGATATGAATATATGATTCCTGATAAGTCCCATGAAATTATGGGTGCTGGCGATGTCGTGCTTTATAAGCAGAGGTATAATATTATAGAAGATTCCATAGCTGCAGCCAAGCAAGCTAAGGAAATGCTCACCGCGAAATCAGTGGAAGCAGGCAAATACGACTTGGTCTTAGAACCTAATCACTTGGGATTGACCATACATGAATCTGTGGGCCACCCTCTTGAGTTGGATCGAGTCCTAGGCTATGAAGCCAACTATGCAGGAACCAGCTTTGCCACCTTGGACAAGCTCCAGGCAGGGGACTTTAATTATGGCAACAAATTAGTGAATCTAGTGGCCGACAAGACGATGAAGCACTCTCTGGGTGCTGTTGGGTATGACGATGAAGGAGTCGAGTGTAAGGAATGGGATCTTGTAAGAAATGGTGTCTTGGTAAACTACCAGGCAATTAGGGATCAAGTCCACATGATCGACCAGACAGAATCACATGGTTGTTGTTACTCGCAAAGTTGGAACGATGTACAATTCCAAAGGATGCCGAATGTCTCTCTTGAGCCAGGCAAGGAAGCATATTCTATTAAGGACATGGTAAAGGATGTTGAAAAAGGCATCTACCTCGTTGGTAGAGGTTCTTACTCTATAGACCAGCAGCGCTATAATTTCCAATTTGGAGGGACACTTACTTATGAAATTAAGGATGGTGAAATCACTGGTATGGTTAATGACGCAGCTTACCAGTCTAATACACAAGAATTCTGGAATTCTTGTGCCAAAATCTGTGACAAGGAGGACTATAGAATGTTTGGTTCCTTCTTTGATGGTAAGGGACAGCCGAGCCAAGTGAGTGCAGTTTCGCACGCTTGTTCGACTACTAGATTTAATGGTGTTAATGTGATTAATACCGGAAGGAATATCTAACTAATTAAATAAGAACAAAATGTCAATATATAGTAAAGAAGAGGCTCAGGAAATTATGAAGAGGGCCCTAAAGTTTTCTTCTGCTGATGCCTGTGAAATTAATCTCTCAGGAGATATTAGCGGTAACATCAGGTATGCAAGAAATACAGTTTCTACTGCTGGTGTAAATTCTAATCAAAACATGACAGTTCAGTCAAATTTTGGGAAGAAAGTGGGTGTTGCCACCATCGATGAATTCGATGATAAGTCGCTTGAAAAGGTCGTCAAGAGAGCTGAAGAACTTGCAAGACTCTCGCCCGAATCTCCAGAATTTATGCCACCCTTGGGTCCTCAGACTTATGAGAAGGCCAATACATCTGTACAGAAAACTGCAGATATTACACCTGACTTCAGGGCGCGTGTTGCCTCATCTAGCATAGAACCTGCAAAAAAGAACGAAATTACAGCTGCTGGGTTTTTTGATGACTACAGCGGTTTTAACGCCATGTCTAATTCCAATGGCTTATTTGCCTATAACCAGGATACTGGGATGAACTTTACGGTAACCATGCGGTCTAATGACGGGACTGGGTCTGGCTGGACAACAAGGGATTTCAATGATGTATCGATGTTCGATCCTGTGGAAGCCTCGCAAATAGCAATTGACAAGGCTCTCATGTCTCGTGAAGCGAAGGCCATCGAGCCAGGAAAATATACTGTAATTCTAGAACCGGCGGCATCAATAGGACTGCTTAGAAATATGTTTCGCTCATTTAACGCAAGAAGTGCAGATGAAGGAAGGAGCTTTATGGCTAAAGAAGGAGGAGGAAATAAGTTAGGTGAAAAGATCGTGGACGAGCGAATTACAATGTACTCAGATCCGTTCAACGAAATTGTTCCAACGTCTACTTGGACTGGATCAGGTATCCCTCGAAAAAAAACCATGTGGATGGAAAATGGGGTAGTGAAAAACCTGGCCTATTCAAGATTCTGGGCTGACAAGAAAGGCGTAGAACCAATGCCTTTTCCGAGCAATGCAATCATGGCTGGAGGTGATGCTAGTCTGGAGGATATGATCAAGGACACTAAAAAAGGAATCTTAGTGACAAGACTTTGGTACATCAGAAATGTGGATCCGCAAACACTCCTTTATACTGGACTGACTAGGGATGGCACGTTCTACATTGAAAATGGAAAAATTAAACACCCGATCAAGAATTTCCGATTTAATGAGAGTCCGATCATCATGCTCAATAATCTGGAGACCTTGGGTCAGCAGGTGAGGATAGATGGTAATCTGATTCCATATATGAAAATTAGAGATTTCACCTTTACCTCCCTCTCAGACGCAGTCTAGGAGGAAGTAATTGTAAATATTATAATGGAGAAGACGAGATGGACTAACTTTGTCCATCTCGTTTTAATTCAAGAAGCTTC
Source organism: uncultured Saprospiraceae bacterium (assembly GCA_964570435.1). Taxonomy (GTDB): domain Bacteria; phylum Bacteroidota; class Bacteroidia; order Chitinophagales; family Saprospiraceae; genus Portibacter. The sequence continues at coordinate 6,404 of CAZMYK010000134.1, forward strand.
CTTGGGGAGAACTTAGCAAAGTGAAATGAAACGCAAACTGACATATAACAAAGAGTTCTTCTTTACCAGACTTATGTACGAGTCAGGAGATTGGGATGCGGACCAAAGAATGCCTTCTAATTTGTTGAATTCTATCGTAGAATACACAACTATACCAGTCGATACCATCGAAAACATTGTCCCTCTAAGCAGCGAGAAAGTATATGAGGCACCGTTTTGCTATCTTACTGGGCATCGATTAGTGCAATTTTCTAAGAAAGAAAGGACGGTCTTCGAAAATTATGTTACCAGGGGCGGATTCGTCTTTGCTGATGACTGCAATCATGACATTGATGGATTATTCGCCAAGTCCTTCGAGCAACAGATGGCTGATATTTTTGGTAAAAAGGCTCTTGTGAAGCTTCCAAATGACCACCCCTTGTATTCATGTTTTTTCGACTTTGATGGGCCGCCGACCACTTCGCAAGAGTTGAATGGTTGGGGCGATGATTTGGTTCATGAATACCTCAAGGCCATTATGATTAATGGTCGAATTGGGGTATTGTATAGCAACAAAGACTACGGGTGCGAATGGGACTATGATTTCAGAAACAAAAGGTGGTACAAGAATGATAATACACGCTTCGGTGTTAATATTATCGTACATGCTTTAACTGGGTAATAATGATGAAAGAAGAAGAAGTTACGAATTTGATTAACAAGATCGACCTGCTTAGGACTAACCTGCACAAGGTGATCATTGGACAAGATGAGGTGATTACTCAATTATTGGTTGGTATGATCGCTGGTGGACATGTTCTCTTGGAAGGTGTCCCTGGTCTAGCAAAGACGCTCTTAGTGAAGACCCTTTCACAGGTCGTGAATGGGAGTTTTAGTAGAATCCAATTTACGCCAGACTTAATGCCTTCTGACATTCTCGGGACCGAGATTCTACAATCAGATGAGCAGGGAAGAAAGACCTTTAATTATGTTCCAGGTCCGGTCTTTGCTAACATTGTTCTGGCCGATGAAATCAATAGGACACCTCCTAAAACTCAGGCAGCGCTTTTGGAACTAATGCAGGAACATGCTGTGACCTACTCTGGAAAACGCTACCCCTTGCCCAAGCCCTTCTTCCTTCTTGCCACGCAAAACCCAATCGAACAATCTGGAACATTCCCTTTACCTGAGGCCCAGGTAGACCGCTTTCTATTATACGTCAAAGTGGACTACCCCAGTGCTAGGGAGGAAGAGCAGATCTTGATCGCAACAACAGGTGCAATGCATGACAAGGTCGAAGCAGTGTTTGAAACCAAGGAAATCATCCAACTACAAGATCTTTGCAGGCAGGTAAGCATTGATGATTCACTAGTAAAGCTTGTGAGTACTTGGATCAGAAACACACGTCCCCATGATTCGGCCAACGAAAGCGTGCGAGAATTTGTGGAATGGGGCGCAGGTCCGAGGGCGGGACAGTCTCTAATATTAGCGGCAAAGGCCCATGCGCTATTAGAGAATAGATACGCAGTAGTACCCTCGGATATTAAGAAGATGTTATTCCCTGCTCTTAGACATAGAATTCTACTGAATTTTAGGGCCATATCTGAGCGGGTAGATGTGCATGATATTCTTACTTCGATCGCTGATGCCTAGTGCGCTAGAACATATCATTGACCCAGAAACCATTCAGAATGTTAAGGACTTCGAGTGGCTTTCAAAACTACTATCCAGGGGGTATACACATGGAAAACACTTTTCTAATAGGCTAGGAAGCGGTAATGAATTTCAGCAATTTAGACCCTATGTTCCGGGTGACGATATTCGAGGAATTGATTGGAAAATGTATGCTAAGACTGAGAAATACTACATCAGGCAGACAGACGTCGAATCTGAACGTAAGTATCTTTTCATCATCGACAATTCGCCTTCGATGAAGTATAGGGAAAATGGGTGGACGAAGCTTCTTCTAACGAAGTTACTGGTTGCTGCTATGTCAAGAATTGTTAGTAACCAAGGTGATGGTTTCGGCATTATGGCGGGAGGCCTAGAGCTTCCAATAAAGTCGGGTTTAAGGCATTGGCAGTATATGATTGAAGAGCTATATCGGCTCGATTTCTCTACCCTGGAGTTTCCAA
>CAZMYK010000135.1:0-8491 GCA_964570435.1 uncultured Saprospiraceae bacterium
CAAATGATCGAGGGTGCGGTCGATTTTGATACTACTGGTGCCGATGCTATTGCGAGTCTTGAATCAGAAGCATCAAACCAGGAAAGGTTTTTTTACGTATCGACCAATGCCGCCTCGCTTCAAGAAAAATTAATAAGACAATTTGCCTACACTCCAGCTAGTCAATTTCGACAATTAGAACTTCTAGCAAAGGTGTACAAGGGAAGTTTTAACGCTACCCATCTTGCTAATGAGTTGTATAACTCTATGTACGGAGGTGTTTTCGGATGGGGCACAGACGAAGACAGGGCATTTAAGGCCTTAACGGGTTTAAGTAGTCTTGAGGTTACAGTTGTCAAAAAGGCCTATCGGTCATTGTATGATCGTAACCTAGAAAGTGACCTTGATGATGAAATGAGTTCAGGTGCTGACAAGGATCGTTGGCAGGCGCTTCTTTCAGGAGATGCAGCCAAGGATGCCGCCGCAGCCTTACATAATGCCATGTTCAGTGGCTGGTCAGGAATAGGTTTGGGGACGGATGAAAGCACCATCATGTCCACCTTGAGGAATAAGACGCCAGAGCAAGTTCAAGCCATCAAGGATGCGTACAAGGAGCTTTACGGCCGAGAGCTGGAAGATGACTTTGAAAATGAACTAGGTGGCCATGATGCCTTGAGGGCAACTGCTTTAACAGAATCAAATACAAGTCAGGCGGATGCTATTGCCATCGACCAAGCCATGAATGGCACATGGATGGGTCTTGGTTTTGGAACCGATGAAGATGCAATAGAGCAAGTATACACCGATATTAGAACGGACGTCGAAACAGCACCTGGAAGTGGCACGATGACGACTGAGCAAATTAATGCTGAGGTGCTTGCTCGAAACCAGCAGGTTGAAACCGAATACAATGATACCTATTCAGTGGAAGGAGATAATTCAAGCGCTCTTCGCAATGCTTTTGATAATGAGATGACTTCAGGTGGTGGCTACAATAACCTGATGAATGCCTACGCTGATAATAACCTCACTGCAATTGATGCGGGTAAACTTCAAGTGGAAAATGAAGCAACCTTTTACGCTAGTGACGATAATATAAATGATGTTCTTGAGAATCAGTATAAGAGAGCACATTCTGAGTTAATGAGGGATGTTTGGCCAGTTTTTCAGCTCCAAATTTCAGGGCAGACTACAGATCCATACGAACAGGCAGCACTACGGAGGCAGTATATGGCAATAATCCATGACCAAGCCCTAGTCTTGGCGAGGCAGTACATGAGCGACCTTGGTAGTGAATATGAGACAAGTGAGCACAGTGGTAGCTTCGGATACGACATGCGTATCAACACTTTCGGAAATCACAAAACTGAGGCCCTTGTTGATGGTGATTCTGGCTACCTTTCGCCAGCTCAGCAAATTTGGTATGCAATCGACCGAGATGGCACAGATGAGGCTGCTGTTAAAACAGCCCTCCAAGGAAAGACCCTAGCAGAACTGCAGGTCATTGATACGGAGTTTCAAACCTTAAGTGGCGGAAGGACACTTCGGCAAGCCTTGTTGGAAAGTCACTTCCTAGGAATACATGAATTATCTGGTAGAGATTGGTATGATGTACGATTGATGCTCGATCACGGTACTCCTACAGATGCAGCTGGTGAGATGGCCTACAATGAAGCACGTGTCCAGACAGAACACGATAATGCTGGCTGGTTTGAATTTGGGACTGATCCACAGGTCCAAGTAATGGACAGCTCCCTCGAATACATGCAGGAACAATATGCCATTCTAAATGATCCTAATTCTACACCTGAACAAATCGCTCTTGCCCAACAACTATTTGGAAACAGTACGGACAATATAGGATTCGCCATCGGAAGTTATAGAGAACAAGCAGATGCAGTTGCTAGCACGGCAACAACCATCGCAGCTGTTGTAGTTGGTGTCGTACTAGCAGTTGCAAGTTGGGGATCAATGAGCGCCGTCTCTGTTGCTTTAATTTCTTCAGCTGTTGCCTCGGCGACTTCAATGGCTGGAAAATTCTTACTAAGCGGTGCGGCCTACGGCAGTGATGCCTTTGCCACTGATCTAGGGATGGCAGCCTTAGATATGATCACGGCAAGAATGACAATGGGCTTAGGAGATGAGTTACTAGACTCGGTTCCATTGCTAAGAAGCATGGCCAACGATAGAGGGGCCGTTTCACGGATCGTTGCCAAAGGAATAGCCGAAGGTTACGAGTCTATTCCTGGAGGATTCGCCAGCAGTTTGGCTGGTGAAATCGTTAACGATCAGACCTGGGACCAAGAAAATCCAGGGGCTTCCATATTGTTCAATACGCTTGTCAATACAGCCATCTCAACGGGCCAGTCAGTTGCCATGGGGATGATCGGAGAAGCAGCCGAAGGTTTACGAAATCGCAATGGGACAACTGATCCTAATGCTGACCCTGGAGTAGATAATGTAGAAGCTGAAGAGGTAGATCTTTCAGACCCCCATGCCACACCAGAAGGAGACTCTGGAACTCTTGAAACAGGCACAACTGGTGGCGGCGAAACTGAAGTGACCTCTGTCACTGCTGACCTAACTACAGCTACGACAGGCCCCCAAACTACAGCTTGGGATGATCCGAATATTACTTTTACAGAATTCAAAGCACAATACACCGCCAAGTATCCAGATACATCTCTTTCCCATGATGACTTGCTACTGCGGTATATGCGAGGCCAACGATTACATCCAGTCACGGGAAGACTAAGGAGGGTTGGCCCAGATAGGTCTCACCGCTTAGAAAATACCAACAATTATGACGGTGTAGAAGCCTTCCGTGACACCTTCGATCCAGACAGAACAATGGATCCAGACCTAACCGGCCAACTATATAACTACTACGATCAACAAAAATGGGCTGAAATGGAAGCCCTAGGAAATAGTATGGGAATTCAATGGCCTCCTGGTTTTGGTGGATTTAATACCCAATTCAATCAAGCTATTACTGCTGGCCAAACCTATGATAGGTACAGTGGTATCAGGGGTTTTGATTCGGAAGGTTATCCTATCCTTACAGGTTCTAACTTTTCTCCGGTAGGTGATGATACTGTTCCCTTCCCTATGCGGGCATTGAACAATCCGGAAGGAGATTATGACATCTACTTGCAAATCGAGGTGGTCCAAGACCTACATTTTCCGGCAGAAACAGCGGACATCATTCCGTACTTCGGACAACCCGGTATGGGCCAACAGAGCAGGTGGCTCATACCTACCGAGGCTGGCGAAAGATTTCCTACAACTTTAACCGAGCTCGCAAAGCAAGGATTTATAAAAATTACTATTTTGGGATCTCCTAGTGGTGCACATGCAGATCTAGTGGGAACTACGATACCATAATATGAGACCCAAATTGATTAAAAGTGTAGGTGAAGTAAGCCTGCTATATAAGGAGACCTCAGACTCCTTCGATGCCGAGAACAAGAAAGTTTCAAAGTATCCTATTGAAATCATCAATGAAGCACCGTGGTCTATTAATTTTCACTGCTATGAATGTGGAATCAACACGGCCATTTTCGAATATGATCCTACTATTCAAGTGAAAACGCCCGTCCAGTCAAAATTTCTTAGACTAGTACCTTGCTATTCGAAATTTTACGAAATTGACGCCCTACACCAAATTGCAAGTGCGTTTAAGGGTTATCAGATCTATGAAAATGACACCTATACCTTTATTGGTCCCGAGAACTTGAGTATGCAAAGAGCCTTTGCAAGAAAAATGAACCTTGCCTACTCGCGCTGTGATCACTGCGGTCAAGAATATCTTGCCAACTATGAATTTCACTACCCAGACAATGAACGAAAAGAAAAACCTGATCCCATGATCTGCGAAATTCATGAAATTATACAGACCGACATCTATTTTGAAAAAGAGATTGATGAATATATTAAGCTTAGAAACCGTACCTAATTTTGCCAAGTCACGGATCCATAGAAAGTTTCAGGTTAATAGCGATCGCTTCAGAACGAAGAGAAATCATCAGGTGGTTCATGAAGGACTACCCTAGCCCTACAGCTAATATTTTAAAAGTCTTAGAGTTCGCCTTTGAAGACGAGGACTGGGAAGTACGTCTTTCAGCAATGCTAGCAACATGCAGGTATCAACTTACCGATTTCAAGACCCTTGTCAAGAAATGTGACCTACCTAGTAGCACTTCATCAGGACTTAGCAAGCCCCTTATTAGATCCCTAGGAACGATCAAAAAGGTAGTACTCTCCTACCTAGAAAACCAGCGAATTCCAGATAACCCAGGCAAGGATCTTTCATCTAAAAAGGCCTTCGCAAGTTATTGTCTAAGAATTATCTTGGATCAAAATGTATCCATAGCCAATGATTATTTTCTACTAATTAAGTCACTGATTCAACCGGTGGCTCCAAAACTTCCCTTAGAAAAGATCCCTACATGCATACATACTGATATGGGCGACTTAATGCTTAAAGGGACAAATATTGAAATGCTCTTTATCCCAAATTATAGCCACTGGATTGGCTCAGATACGGAGGAAGGCAATCCAATCAAGCTTGTAAAACCTAAGAAGGGTTTTTTTATTAGCCGTGATCCCATCAGACCTCGGGATGGGGATCGATACAGCAATGACTTTCTTCTTAAGTCTTTTGATGGAGCACTTCGACATCTTGAAGCCTTGCGTGGGCTGATTGACTACGATGTAAAGATGCCCAATAACCTAGCGATCGAGATGGCAATCCGAGGCCACAATGGCCGGCTCTACCCATGGGGAAACTCCTTAAATCACAATGAAATTTTGATGTCTCCGTGGGGTATTAATCAGCCCTTGGGAACCTTGGAATATTGGTCATCATCAACCTTTGATGATGAATTAGCCTACACATTTGGCGGCCCAGATCATCGCTATTGTTCGCAGCGGACTCTGAAGAATAGAAAGGAGAAGTGCACAATGAGGATCCTCATAGACTAAACAGATGGGTCTGTGCAAGAGCTTAGATCTCCAAAGAAAGGGTTCAAAAAAGTAGTCTAAATAATAAGAATCACTATTTTAGATGCCATCAATAAGGTAGAATCTGCTTCACAATCAATCTCAGCAAAATATGAAAAAAGGCCTTGCACTGATTCTTATGATAGCTTATTTATCATCACTATACTGCAACGACAACAAGAGGGTGATCATACTAGCGGATATGGGAAATGAACCTGACGAAGTTCAGCAAATGACACATATGATGACCTGTTCCAATGAACTTGACATTGAAGGTTTGATCGCTGTCACCGGCAAGTACCTAAGACCCGAATCCAAGGAAGAATATCGAAGACTTACCCATCCTGAGCTCTTCATTGATATTATCGATGCCTACGCCAAAGATCTGCCCAATTTAGAAATGCATGCAAGCGGTTGGCCCGATCCTGAAGACCTGAAGAAGAAAGTTTGCTCAGGACAAAGAGGATATGGTATTGCAGATATTGGTGAAGGAAAATCAAGCAAGGGGTCCCAACTAATAATCGATGTAGTTACTAAAGACGATCTAAGACCTGTGTGGATTGTCGTCAATGCTGGATCAAATACACTAGCCCAAGCTTTATTCGACTATGAGAAAAAACATTCGCGAGTAGAGGTCGCCAGCTTCATAAAAAAATTGAGAGTTTTTGAAAATGGCGCCCAGGACAACGCAGGTGCATGGATTTGCAGCAAGTATCCAAAGATCCATTGGATTCGGAGTAATTACCAGACCTATGCATATGGAGGACCAGGTGGCACTGACGGAGACCTCACCACGAATCTTGGGCCTCATTACTGGCAACCATACGATTACAGTGTTAGTGGTCAGAATGATTGGTTAATAGATAATGTAATGACAGATCATGGGGCGATTGGTAATGTTTACCCCGAGCGTAGATACCACGGATTCAAAGATGGCGGCTTGGGATTTATGGAAGGTGGCGGAACCATTCCATGGATGGGACTGGTCAATAAAGGTCTATTTGACATAAACCACCCATCATGGGGAGGCTGGGGTGGTCGTTTTAGTGAATACAAGGTCCCTGACTTTTGGTCTCGTCATATTGATATTAAAGTGGATGAAGAAAAAGAAACTCCATTCTATTGCTATCGTGAAGTCAGTGATCACTGGGTAGATCCCAAAGATGATAAAGAATACAATAGCAACTATGTTCCTGTTTGGCGATGGCGGGAAGCCATGTATAATGATCAGATGTGTCGAATGGACTGGTGCTCGAAGTCTTTTGACGAAGCGAATCATCATCCCATCGCAGTAGTAAATGGTGATCAGTCAAATTCAATTTTGAGGCTAAATGCCTTGGCTGGGGAAGTAATCACTTTCGATGCACACGGTTCTACAGATCCAGACGGAGATGAACTATTTTATAAGTGGTGGATCTACAAGGAAGCGGGCACTTATCCTGGAAATATAAGCATTTCAGATCCTCACAAGATTAAAACCAGTGTAAGGATCCCATCTGGCGCAGGTGGGAAACAGATACATTTAATTTTGGAAGTGAAAGATAACAGTGAAATAGCTTCCTTGTTTGACTATAGAAGAATTGTAATCGATGTAGAAAGTACATTTGTCAAACAAAAATCTAGGCAGATTCGCTAACACAAGCAAGGTGATATTAATCTAATTCTAATAATCGTCAGTTTGGAGGACACAAGGTCAATGTTGAGCTTTGCAAAGAATCGCTCGCAATTAATTTAGATGAATCTACGCTAGATGGATTTCACGAGGCCAGTCAAGAGATTGTGGTCGAAGGAAGAGTCGATATTGCCTCTGATCAAGAAGTGGTCCTCAAGGCTCCGATCGTCAAATTAAATGGAATTGTAAACGCCGGTGCTGGATCTAACATTCGTGTTCAAACAGATGGGTGCAAGTAAATGCTAGGCGAATAGCATTGAACTCGTAAAGTCCTTTAGCTCTGAATGAAAACATTTAATGCTGGGTGATGCCACTCATTTCTAGTCTATACCGAAGTCGAAGAAGAAGTAAACGGCCGCAGCCCATTCCATCTTGACACCCTTGGCCCTTCCTATTCTTGACCCATTGCGATAGATGTCACCATCTGACTCCACCCTACCCTTTCTCGAATTCCCAACATAGACATCACCATCACTTTCAATCCGTCCCTTTCTAGCGTTTCCAACATAGACATCTCCATCACTTTCGATCCGTCCCTTTCTCGAATTGCCGACATAGACATCACCATCACCTTCGATCCGTCCCTTCCTCGAATTGCCGACATAAACATCACCGTCACTTTCGATTTTTCCTACACAGGATCCTCCAAGGTATATAGACTGCCCATTTGATAGAGTGGCGAAGGCGAGAATTACTAGTAAACTTGTTAAGTACCTCATACTCCAATTTGCTATTTTCCAGATACTTAATCAATTAATTAACATTCTTTAACCATACTTCTTATTTTAGTGCAAGATATTACGATTTCCTATGAGTGATAGACCCAAAATTACAATCAAAAAAAAAGGTGCAGTCCCAGCTCCACGAGAACCTGAGGTACGCGAAAGGAGGGAGGAGCGTCCGCGTGCAGAGGAACGGGAAGTAGAACAGGTGGTCGAGGAAAGTAGTGCACAAGCAGAAAGGACAGATTCAAATCCAGTTCTAGAACAAAACTATGATGACTTTGCAAAACCCCTGCCTTGGGGTAAGATTTCAATTATAGTATTGTCCATACTAGGACTGGCAGCAATTACTTACTTTTTTATCCTTCCACTTTTTAGCGAGCAAAATTCTGAGATCGGCAACTCTGGGGAGGAAGTCGTGACAAGCACTAGCAAGTCAGGAGCCTTAATCAAGGATATGCTTCCATCTGGTTCAGAAAAAATAGAAGACATCCTTTCCCGGGACATGTCTCTTCGTAATTTAATGAGCGAGATTGGAATTCCCAAGTCTGATGTGCGCACCCTTGAAAGTGCCGGAAATAAATTTTCAATAAGAAGAATCCGATCAGGGGACAAGATTACTATTGCGCACAGGGAGGGCCAAGAAAAGGAAGTCTTGATGTTGATGATTGAACCGAAGGGCGAGCCATATACCTTCTATCAAGTCGATGCAACAAGTTTAGAAATTTCGAAGAAGGAAAAACAAGTGGACATCAGGGAGAACTACACTGCAGCTATAGTAGAAGGCACCTTGGGAAATACATTTATCGAGAACAATTTAAACTTGAAATTAATCACGGCAATTGAGGAAATTCTGGCCTGGTCAGTAGACCTCTTCGATGTGGGAGATGGAGATCGATTCAAGGTGCTATATGATGAAGAATATGTGAATGGGAAGTCAAATAAAATTAAGCAAATCAAGGCACTGTACTTTGAGAAAGACGATGAGGACTTCTTTGCCTTCCACTATGCAGATGGTAAAAAGGGCTATTTTTCTGAGCTGGGCCAATCGATGAAGAAGTCCTTTCTGGCTACCCCAATTAAGTATGGAGGAGTGATTACATCTGGATACGGACTT
>CAZMYK010000136.1:0-7716 GCA_964570435.1 uncultured Saprospiraceae bacterium
CAACAGAAAGGCTGATGGTAGAGGAGCCGCAAAGATCCACTGACACGGTCACTTCGTCCGATGACATGCAGCCATTCGCATCTACAACAGTCACTGTGAAAGTCGTTTCTTCAGTAATATCAATCTGAGGATTGTAGCAATTGGTGCTGCCATCCATACACGTGACTCCCGAAGAAGGCGACCACGATATGGTCACGTCTCCAACTGCTGTTGACATGGCGTCAAGTTGAATTCCCATCGTCGGGTCGCTTAAGGTAACGTCATCTCCAGCGTCAACAGAAAAATCTGCTACTTGAGGTATTGTATAAAAGGAATCAACAGTACAACCATTCTCGTCTACAATTGAAATCGTTATATCACCGGCTGAAAGGTTTTCGAAGGTAGGATCGCTGGTGAAAACTCCGTCAAGTCCATACATGTAGGTCCCACAGGATATGCTTGGAGCTAATTCAAGTCGACCGGTGCCTGTTTCACCGCAACCTACACCCTGCAAGTCCAATACATCAAGAGAAAGAACGTCAACATAGGAACATTCATCTAAGAAGATCATGGTATCGCGATACACGATGCAACCACCATCCGAGATGATCTGAAGCGTGATAAATTTTTCACCAAAATCAGGGTAGGCAACAGAAATAGGTCCCGAGCCACTTGCTGTTGAAGGATTCGCTTCTTCTCCAAATTCCCAATTAATTTCAGATATCCCATCCACTCCTGGAACGCTATTATCTGTGACCACTATATTAGCATCACATGGATCAGAAGCGTCTACCTCATATTCGAAGTCTACCTCTGGGCCTTCGAATTCAGCAGTACCACCAAAACTAATATCGAATCCCAATTCAGAATCACTAAAATTGTTAATGAGCATCAGATAGCTCTGTCCTGCAACCATATCTATAAAACGCAGATAGCCGTCTTCTCCTGTGTTACAATTTTGATCTTCCTCTGTATCAGTAGAAGTTAGGTCCAAACCTGTGTTAGGACCACAAACCATGCCATCACCACCATCTGTTGCACCGCATCTTATTAGATTCTTATTGCATGAATTGATTCCATCTGGTAGTTCAAAAATTCCAAAGTCATAGTCGTCTTCTGGAGAAATAGGCATCAAATCAAACGTAAAAGTGCCAGAAACACCACAAGTCCACTTAAACCAAATCGACCTATTTTCAGAGCCATTTGAACCTATATCAAGACATGTACCATCCGCTTCATTCTCAATAAATCCTTCACCTGTTACATTAAAAACGGTGAACGGATCTTTATTGCAAAGTAGTGAGGCCGTGTTACAATCCTGTCCAGGTGAGGCAGGAGGATTGTAGTTATTTACACATAATTCAAAGGAGCCATCATCTCCATTACTACGGCCATCAACCCTTATAAAATAACGCTCTCCAATCCCAAGATTAAAGTTATCTAGACTGGTTATATGGAGGATGCTAGAATTTATCTCACAAGAATTAATATCTATGAGAGAGTTACAGGAGGTCCCTCTGTAAATTGCAATCTCTGGATTGTTCATAGTTCCTTCCTCACCATTGACAACAATCTTAACCGATTTTGCTTCCGCAACGAAGGTGAACCAGAGATCATTGTTCGAAGCTGTCCAACAATCTGGAGTAGGTACGCCCGAATCCCCAACATCCTCGCTATCAAATTCTGTAGCTCCTGAGCAATAGTTTTTTGGATCATCAATCTCAACTGCAGTACTGCAATTGACATTTGTAGATTGACCTTGCAAGTTCAGCAAGGAGAAGTAAAGTATTCCAAGAAAGGCTAATCTTCTTATCATCGCTTGTAGTTCCTCTCAATATGTAAGACACAAATTATACCTATTTCGCTTACTACCTCTTGCATATTATTCAAAAATTATGCGAATAACAAGTGAAAGACCATCTTCCTTCATGTATTGTACGACGCAAACGAATAAAAATCTATTTTTGCGCATGCTTTATCTTGTACCTACACCTATAGGAAATTTAGGCGATGCAACAGATCGAAGTAAGGAAGTCTTACAAAGTGTAGATCTCATTTTAGCGGAAGATACTAGGAACACTGGTAAGTTGCTAAAGCTTCTAGGAATTGAAAATAAGATGAAGGCATTTCATGCCCATAACGAACATCGGCAGGTTGATTCTATTATCGAGCTTCTACTAAGTGGTACAGAGCTTGCTATGGTTACCGATGCTGGAACCCCTGGAATTTCAGACCCCGGATATCTCTTGGTCAATGCATGTCATGAAGCCAACATCAAAGTTTCTTGTCTACCAGGAGCGACCGCTTTTGTTCCCGCCTTAGCAGCATCAGGTCTCCCTTCAGACAAGTTCTTTTTTGAAGGATTCCTACCTCAGAAAAAGGGAAGGCAAAGCAGGTGGAAAGAACTTTCAGCAATCACATATACTTTCATCTTGTATGAGTCGCCTTACAGACTACTGAAATGCCTCCGAGAAATTGTGCAATACTGTGGTCTTGAAAGAGTAGTATGTGTGGCAAGGGAAATTTCAAAGCTCCATGAAGAAATTGTCAAGGGTCGGGCAGAAGATATCCTTACGGAATTTGAAAATAGACCGAGCATCAAGGGCGAATTTGTTATCATTGTAGCTGGGGAATAAGTCTATTCATCTAGTTTTTCGCGCAGTCCATAGATTGTAAGGAATTAATTAGAGATCGATTATATTGTAAATAGAAACAAAACAGCCAATGAGCATACTCTCTATCCAGAACGTGGTAAAGAAGTACCACAACCACACTGCCGTTGACGACGTCAGTTTTGATATTCCCAAGGGGAAGATTTTCGGTCTACTCGGCCCAAACGGTGCAGGAAAAACGTCACTTATCAGAATTATTACGACCATTACAAGGCCTGATTCTGGTCAAGTCCTACTCGATGGGGAAGCCTTAAACAATAGAACACCCGAAAAGATAGGTTACATGCCCGAAGAGCGTGGGCTCTATAAGAAAATGAAGGTTGGGGAACATCTGAAGTATCTTGGTCGACTTAAGGGACTTAGTGATAAGGATTGTAAGGAGAAGATGGACTACTGGATGGAAAAGTTTGAGATTACAGACTGGTACAAGAAGAAGGTCCAAGAATTATCCAAGGGGATGCAGCAAAAAATCCAGTTCATCGCCACAGTCCTTCATGAGCCTAAGTTGTTGATACTAGATGAACCATTTTCGGGACTAGACCCTGTAAATACGAACCTGATTAAGGATGAGATTCATCGTCTGAACCAAGAAGGAACAAGCGTAATTTTCTCTACACATAGGATGGAACAAGTGGAAGAAGTATGTGAGAGAATCGTCCTTATTAACCAAGGAAAGAAGATATTGGAAGGACAAGTTTCTGATGTAAAAAATGACTTCAAAGAAAATATCTTCAGACTTCGTATCAAGGGTGAACTAGATGCTGCACTAAGCAAAAAGTACAACATAGAGACGCAGGGAGCTGACCACTTCTTCAGTTTGGAAGAAGGACAGAACAGCAATATGTTGCTGCAAGAATTGATCGAGAAGGGTAGTGAAATAAGCAACTTTGAAGAAAAGCTGCCGTCCATCAATGAAATATTTATCAAACTCGTACAAAGCAACTCATAAATCATGGATAAAATACTACTTGTATTCAAAAGAGAGTACCTCACACGGGTGTTCAAAAGATCATTTTTACTTACCACCTTGCTTACGCCGCTCGCAATTTTTGCCTTGATTATAGTTCTAGGGACCATCATGTCCTACGATTCAGATGATATGAGGAAGGTCTTGGTTTCGGACCCCAGCAATATCTTGAAAGGTTCGATTGAAGGTAGCAAGAGTATCACCTACGAATTCTCTTCGACTGACATCGAAACTTTAAAATCCGAGTATTCCAAGGGAGGTGACCACATCGGCATTTTGTATATCCCTATAATAGAAGATGTTGCAATTAGGGATCACCAGGTTTATTATTACTCCGATGAGCAGTTGAGTTTCGATATTAGTACTAGTATTTCTAGCAAAGTCAGGTCCAAGGTCCGTGACTATAAAATCATACAACTAGGTATAGATCCTAGCCAACTCGATAAGTTAAGCACCAAGATCATCTTAGATCCTGAACCCATTTCGGACGATGTGGAAGATACGACAGCTGATTCCACCATCGTACGAGCTATTCTTGGTGGAGCAATGGGATACATTATGTTCTTTATCATCTTGATCTACGGAATGATGGTCATGCGTAGCGTAATGGAAGAAAAAATAAATAGAATTGTAGAGATCATGATTTCTTCATTGAAGCCATTCCAGTTGATGTTGGGAAAGATTCTTGGGGTCGGAGCAGTCGGACTTACTCAAATAGTAATTTGGACCATCCTTGTAGGAGTCTTTTCTTCAATAGCCCTGATGATTCTTGGGCCCGATGCGGCCGAAATGACCTCCATGGCAGGAAGCACCGCCAATCTGCCTCCTGAAATCGAAGAAAGTTTCACTGGAGAAATTGCTAGTGGGTTAATAGAGTTGGGCAAAGTAAATTGGCTAATGATTGTACCTCTATTCATCATCTACTTCATTGGTGGATACATTATCTATACCTCCTTGTTCGCTGCCGTTGGCTCAGCCATCGGAGATGACTTAAATGAAGGAAACACCTTGACTATGCCACTGATGATTCCGATCGTCCTTGCGGTATACATAATGTTCAAGGCGGTAGAATCGCCAAATAGTAGCCTTGCGGTTTGGTCCTCAATGATTCCTTTTCTATCGCCAATCGTAATGCCAGCGAGGTTGGCCGCCGATGTACCATTCTGGCAAATCGGACTGTCTGTTTTATTACTAGCACTCTTTTGCTTTTTCTCTGTGTGGATTGCGGCAAGGATTTATAGAGTGGGCATCTTACTTTATGGGAAGAAGGCAAGTTTCAAGGAACTGGGAAAGTGGATATTTAGCAAGTAGAGACAAAGACATAGCGTCTAGTCGCCATAGAAATTAAGAAGTGGCCTTGAAATGCACTGCAGAGCGCGTTGGCGAGAAGAAGATTGCTTTCCTCTAATATTAAAATAAGCTTAGAAAATAAAAGCCATTGACAAAACGAATTGTCAATGGCTTCTTTAATTGTTAGCTTTTCCAACCTACAAAGCAGGGATCCTTAACACCTGGCCTGGATAGATTTCATCGGGATGCTGAAGCATAGGCTTGTTTGCCTCGAATATAGTATTGTACTTCATTGGATCACCGTATTGCGTCTTAGATATCTTAGACAATGAATCTCCAGATTGGACAGTATAGAAGGTAGCCTCTGGTTCCGGATTAGCAACGGTAATCCTATCTTCTACGCAACCCACTCCTTCGCAATTCCCAAGAGCTAGTATTATCTTTTCTCTATCAGCATTAGTTGAAGTCTCACCAGAAATTACGACTTGTTCCGCTAGTTCCAAATTTAGACCACTGACAGGAATTCCTAGTCTAGAAATTTCTGACTTCATAGCGTCCAGCTTAGATTCCTCAGCCGACTTAACAGCCTGCTCTACTTCCGGTGTTTTCTTACCTGTTAATTTCTTTCCCGCCTTTTTCAAAAATGAAAATAATCCCATTGATAGTTATTTTTTTGTGAAGTATCATGATGTTAATTAATGTACTTCGATTAATAAATATTGAAGACCCCTGCATCAACTAAATACAGTCAGGTCCCGTCGCCGTCAATATAGAAAAAAGCACAAATTAATACCACTTTATTTCACTTGTTTCTATTTTATATAGGACAATGTCTTTTAACTGCTGTGCATGCTCCAACTTCAGATAAGGAATGTGGATGGAACCCGCTGCTGTAAATAGTCTTATTGTGGCAAGACCTCTCCTCCATTGAAAGGGAGATTGATGAATCTGTATATTCTGTACTTTGTAAAGTTGGAGGATGTTGTTCTTATTTTCAAATATCCCATGGTGGGTGTATATCAAATTGTCATTTACTCTGTACCTCCACTTCTTATACTGAACATATGTAGTAATACAGAAATAAGGGATGGCAAGTAATATCATGAGGTACCAAGGATTCATTGTGCTGGTATATATGATTCCAGCAAGTATTATCCACGGTAAGATTCCAACATAAATAAGGTTCCGCATTAAGTACAGATGGCTGACCCCAAGTTCATCGAGTTGCAGATATTCATTTTCTTTCCGTAATAGATAGTCCAGTACTGTATGAATTTCCTCAAGTGTGATTCCAGGGACTTTGATAGACTTCTTACTGCTGACTTCAATAGACGATGCCTGCTTTAGTTGTAATTGATGTATACCAAAGGCTCGCTTTAAGGGATTGTTAATCCACTTGATTTGCTGAACCTTATGGTCTAAGGCAGCATTTTCCTTCCTATTAAACAAGCCGGCCTGAATATTAAAACCCTTTTCACCTCTTAGAATTCTAAAGTCGTAAAACTTGATTACTGTACGAATTCCGGTCCCAAGAACAATTATGATCAGGAGAATCAGTGCTAGACTTGACAAGACCAAGAAACCACTTTTGACAAACGAAGTCAAAGACTCCCTATTAATCCAGTCCATATCTAGTCCTGCATCAGATAGCTCACCTGTTCCCCAGAGTGCAAAAAAGAAGAGTAAGACCAACGTTCTTAGATGATTCTTAGTGAGACCAACGATGAAGAGTTCCTTGAGTGACAGATTGTAAATTTGGATTCCCTTTTTCTTAGTGCTTGGTAAGTCAATTTCTAGCCCATTAGAAAAATCTGAAACTTCTATTTCAGACTTCTTTTCTAAGATCAAGTTGCGAAGTTCCTCGGCTAATCCCTTCTTCAAGGCGTTAAATGAGAATTCATTTTTAGATGAGCCTGCGGTATCTACCTCTATCTTAACGACGTCAAAAACTTGATGGATGATCCCTTGTTCAAAATTTAGAGTCTGAATTCGTTCGAATGGGATGTTCAATTTTGACTTTTTGAAGACTCCTTTTTCTATAAATAACTCGTTCCCTTTCACTCTAAAAGAAAATCGCAGATAAGAAGCGATAGCGAAGAAGAAGGCCGATAGGACCACCACGATTCCTGTGATTAAAAGAATGTTGGAAATATTTCCCGACCGTTGACCAATAAAGGCCGCTATGAGGGCAGGCCAAAACTGCCTAATGATGTTGAAAAAATATTTATTTATCAAAAGCACAATCGCAATGGGCGACTGTCTCATGGGACGAGAAAAATGATCACTCATCTTCCTTAATTTTCTCCAAAATGTAGTCCTTAAGATCCGAGGCTTGATCGAGGGTCAAACCTGGAACCACTAGATCACTTGAGCTCCCTCCCGCTGTAAATACCTTGATCTTAGCCAGACCAAAGTAACGATCAAAGACTCCTTGACTAACCTCACAATGCTGAACTCGATTAAATGAAAGCGTAGTGATCTTACGCCAAAGCCAGCCGCTCTTGTAGCTTATATCCTTCTCCCTAAATGCATAGCCTTTGTAAAAAAAAGCCTTGTACGTCGTAGCAAAAACCAAACAAAAGAAGGCGAGGACAGCCAAGAGAATCCAAATAAAATTGTCTTGGAACCAGTCTTTTTCAATAAGCGTCCACAGATAGATCAAGGCCGCAACTAGCATAACAAAGACGAGAAAACCATTAAATAGGAGAATGTATATGTACTTCCATTCCAAGGGAAAATAATGCAGCGCGCTAGACTTAGGAATTTGATCAAAATCTACCTGAATATTCGTAAACTCCTTCATTTATG
>CAZMYK010000136.1:7726-8409 GCA_964570435.1 uncultured Saprospiraceae bacterium
GCTGCTTCCTCTAGCTCCTCCCAATATTCTGCTGCTCTTCTTGTATGAGGAATACAAATACTTCCGCCTACTAGATTGGCTATGCTAAAAACCTCGTAAAGTTCCTCAGTACTAACTCCCAATTCATGGCAAGTTCCAAGGTGGTATTTTATACAATCATCACACCTGAGGACCATTGATGCAACAAGTCCAAGTAGTTCCTTTGTTTTTACATTAAGTGCTCCATCAGCGTAGGTCTGGTGGTCGAGTGAAAAAAACCTCTTTAGGGTCTTGTTTTCTTTAGCTAGGATGACATCGTTCATTCTTTCGCGATAGTCATTAAATTCATTTACCAGTGACATATAATTAGTATTAAACTGTATTTCGATTCTTGACACGCCAGATAGAAACAATCATTCTAAAAGGCAATACTACTGCGGAAATAAGTGCACCCGTCCCAAAAAAAATCATTTCTGATCTGATGTACTTAGACAGCGGAATCTGCTGATCTATTTCAAGATGAGAGACCATACTATAGGTACCTTCTTCATCCAATCTATTCTGAAAAATGGATAAGCCATCCATTAGGTAGAAAAAAATTGCAAGAGAAAGAAAGGTGAGTACCAACTTCACAGGCATCGACCAAGCAATCGGGGTAAATCGCAGCAAGAAGATGTACCTCATCACAGTGAAAAATAGAGCGA
>CAZMYK010000137.1:0-8401 GCA_964570435.1 uncultured Saprospiraceae bacterium
CTTGGCATGTAGTGCAGCAAAAGCAAGGACGTGTGCAGCCAACAGTGCAGAAGAAGGGGCAGTTTAATGTTAACGATGATGTAAGTTTGGAGAAGGAGGCTGATGAAATGGGAGCGAAGGCTAGTGCTAGCAATTCATCGCCAGTACCTATTAAGTCAAACTCTTCAAACTCGAGTTCTACCATGCAACTTAAGATCGGTGCTGGCAAAGACAATGTACTTGTGATAGACAATAGGACTGGGAAAGTCTACATGGCTAGAAGTACATCAGATGACACCTATGATTTGTATGATAAGACCGGAACTAGTTTTAAGGTGTATTCAGTAGCAGCCGATGATGACAACTATGAGATTTTTGTGGAGGGTGATTTAGAAGAAGAGCCCATTGGAGAGGACTATCAAGATCTTGATTTTGCTAAACTAGGTGCTGAAGGTGATAGTTTTGCTGGTCCAAGTACAGAGCCACAATCTCAATCAAATGGAGAAGGGGACCACTACTTCAAAGAAACAGGAGTTGGGGCTGATAGAGCCAAAATTTGTTTGAGATATATTGCTGAAAACTTCAGCGCAGATGCTGTGATCCCTCGAGAAACCTTAGTTGAGTCTCTTGATTCAGGGACTGATTTAGGTCTTGACAAGATTAAAAAGGCCATCCTGTTTTTAAGGAAGAATGATCAACTTTTCCCCGCATTTCCAGGTCCTAAGCTTAATGGCGTGTCAAACTTCAGCCGAGACAAGACAGCTCTTCCAGAAGAAGAGGAAAAGGTGGTTGATAAAAGCCTAACGGATAAGATAAAGGCTATTATTACCGCCGAGCACATCGCTGGCCACAATTTACATGACAAGGTGCGCAATGCGCTCATTGCTGTAATTGTCCATGAGGAAGATGGGGGAACTTGGGATGCCTATAGGACAGAGCTGATAGCTCTTTTCAAAATTCCCGCTGCAGGAAAGTATTATACCGATACCTATGTCCGAGCAGGTGATGAGCATGAACAACTCATCACCAGTATGACTGCAGACCAAGTACTTTATGACTTAGAGCACAAGTCAAGCTTGCCTTCGCCTGGTGGAGAGCTAGTTACGCATTTGGATTACCAACGTGAAACCAATATTGAAACCCACTACATCATGCTCAAGTCTGTGACTAAGCACAGCGATGATGATGATAAGGTGAGCCAGAATCATCATCCTACAAGCAAAGACTTGATCTCCTTTGTAGATCGACTTGATGATGAAAAATTACATGGCTCTCCAGGAAGTGGAGAGGGAAGTTCTCCCAGTTATCATATGAAACTAAAGGCGGTCATTGAAAAGCAGTTTGGTTTGTCAAGATTGAATGAAGAGCTTGTTGCAGTCAATAAGCAACATCTCGCAGGGAGATTTGATATTTTGAAGCATCCTGCCAGCTCAAGAGTACATCAAAAATTTGTTAAGACCACCGGTCAAGAACTTTTCTTTGATAATGAAGAGGATTTGCACAAGATTGCGCGAAATGTTGAAGTAAGACGAAGAAAGGTGCTTGGTTTGTTTTACAATGTCAAAGTTCTGCTAGGTGACGAAGGGGAATATCTAGATTCTGGTGAGGTCATCGACAGGGAAGCGGATTCCGATGACGAAGGAGACGGATTACCAGCAACACCTGCTAAGTATGATCGAAAAGACCAATAAGGACCTAAACCATTATTGAGACTTTCTAAGTTGGCACATCATTTATTGGCGCACAACACTGATCAGTTTGGTCTTCCTATTATTTTCCACCAGCTGAACGATGTAAGTTCCCTTTTCCAAAGTACTTGTGTCAAAGGAAAGAGTGTGAACGCCTGATGAATACTGACTTGAACTCTTGCTTTTTACTACCCTCCCATCCAGTGCAACAACATTCACACTTATGTCAGCTGTCTCACGGTTGGCAAATTGAAGTTTTAGTTCGTCCCTAAAAATACTTGGAGTTGCCACCAAACCTATGTCACTCCCATTAATATCTTGAACTGTGGATGTCTCCTCCAAAGTCACTAGTTTAAATTCCCCACATACCTCTTGATCAAGGACTTCGATTCTTAGGCTATCCATGCTCAGACTTTGATTCTCAACTAGGTCCCATTCCTCACTTCCGTTTTTTCTATATATCAATGCCAAGACAACATTGCTTGAATCTTGTACGTCCAGCGGATTTTTGAGGCTGTACCTGAAATCTATTTTGGTACAATCTCTAAAGCCAATACCGTCTGAAATATAGGTTGATAGAGTACTCTCTCCAGCAAGAAAGTTGGGACCATTCAAAAGGACATCATCTCTCAAACCCCAATTGGATGTATAATACAAACTTGCTTCTATGCCGCTAAACCAGTCAAAGAAAATCCATGGTTCCTGGCCGAAGGTTAGACCGAGGTCAAAAGTGTTTTGAAAAACAAGTCCAACTTCCACAGATAGATCATTACTCGATTTTTTGGAGAAAACAAAAGATTCAAATGGATGAACCCTGTCATCATTGTTAAGATCCGAATCGAATCCCGCTGCAAGCGGCTGTAAAATCTGCAGTTCGATAGGAGTTTGAACTCTGCTTTCATCTTCTGAAATAAATAGTTGCGGAGAGTCATCGTCTGACATTGCTGTCTGAATATACACAGAATGCTTATCTACCAAGGTGGATTCTTCTAGGAGAATTAGAATGGAGTCCACTTGTATTTTACTGTCTATAACAATGGTCATCGTGTCAGTGCTCATTTCACCTAACTTCTCGAATAAGCCTTGCATTGTTATGACGTCTTCTTTCCCAGGACCAAGCCGCATCTGGTTAGCAACAGTTCCGTGTCCTACAAAGTAGAAGTAAAAGTGATTTTCATACTTATTTTTAAGTTGGTCAATCTTGTTACACAACTCCACCAAACTTGGTGCTGAAAGTTCTTCGACTTGCTCAGGCACAATTGCTGGGCCTACACTCTCGTAAGAATATTTTTCTGCCCAACCACCTAACACCTTAGTAAAAAAATCGAAGACAAATTGATCGCGTGGGTCATAGCCATGCACAAGAAGACCTCCCTTGCCATCAGCAGGAGGTGGTACTTCATAGTCAGCTAGGATAAGATAGTCATCAATTGGCAATACTTCTCCTCTTCCCTTCCAAGTTCTTTTTTCTTCTTTTAGAAGGCTAGTACTTTTGTCGTCCACCCTGATGGTCGGGAAGTCTGAACTTTCAACCGTGACATACTCGATCGATAAGTCCTCGCATTCATCAGCATAGCTTATCGTGAAGAACTCGATTAATTTGGGAAAGAAGTCACTTTTATTATAATCAATACATCCTATGTTGAAACCTTCCGCCACTTCTATTTCTATACCACCTGTGGCCTCATTAATCACTTGCAAGCCATTGGAATTCCTAGTATCTAGGTAGATATCTGCAAGAAGCTCTCCTCCTTCGGGAAGAGTATTCCTGACTCTGGAGTCTATTTCTGCAATGGATGCCTTTCTTGCTGCTAGCCCTGAGTGTAATGAAGGGCAGGTGACATCGTAAATACTACTATGATTACTAGTAAAAAAAGGATCTAGTACTTGAATACAAGAATTCATTTCAGAAAACTCAATCACACCATTATTGTCTAGGTCAGCAAGTGGATCTGAACTGCATGCATTGTAGGCATTGGAATAGGGGAAAAAAACGATGTTTTCGCCATCGCGGGTCTGCCACTTACACTTTGCTGGCTGATCATCACAGGATGAAGTAAGTACCTCAACCTTTTTTAGGCAAGTTGATGGATTTAACTTGAACTCATTAATGAAAGGGTCTGTCCAAGAACAGTCCATAACGACTTTGAAAGATTCTGCTTTAGTATTCACTATATCGTTAGCTAGTTGCCGTAGAGGGTACCAAGTATCAACCCCATTCCCGACAGCAATGGAGGCTTCCTTGCCATGTCCACCAGGATAGGCATGGCCCACGTAGTAGAATTGCACAGTATCATATAGTTTATTATACATCTCTAGCTCCGCTTGTAGTTCTGCTTTGCTAGGACTTTCTAGTATTGCGACTTGGTTGACATTCAACTTGGGGCCCAACGGATTGAACCGCAGATTGTTACTATAAACCTCTATTGCCTGCCGAAAGTTGTTTTGAAACAGTGGATCATAGCCTGAACAAAGCAGCGCTATGGATCTTGTATTATTTGGCCCATGTTCCACTTCTTCAAAGTCATAAATCAAGTCATCGAATGATTCGTAGTTGCCTCCGATTATCAAATCATCTTCACTCGGCCTATAAGAAACACCATCCACCTGCGGCCACCAAGTCAAGTTGAATTCGCTTACTGTGGAGAACACCGGATCCAAAAGTAAGATCTTACATTCCTGCGAGAACAATGAAAAAGGATCAGAAACTACCCATGAAAGGTAGGCATCTGCAGTTAAGTCCATTTCGAATTCCTCTTTAAGATAGGAAGCAACCTTGCTTCCCGCGGGCAACTTGCTTGGAAACATGAAGGCTGCTTGGTCTTCAGAAAGAGCAATGGACTGTCCAACGAAATCGATGAATTTTTCCTTAGCTTGAGCGGGGCTGATACCACATAGACTCATTGTAAAAGGAAATTCTGGAGAAACTGGGTTTGCGTTTTCATCAACATCAGCCGAAAAGCTTACGATTGCTTTGTAGCTTCCGTTTTCCGTGATACTTCCAGGAGCAAAGGCTACTTCGAAAAGATGGTTAGCACCTGGAGCAATATCTGGTCCAGAAAGCATTTCTACTGAGGCAGGTGAATCCACCGTTGGGTCTGCATTTTCTGGCCAAATTTGAACTGTCACAGACGTGTTGGTAAGTGGAAGTGGGTCATTAACTACATCGATATTGGTAACCGTGACCCGATACTTTATTTCACTTGTGCAAAAGAAGGACGAGTTAGCAAAAATTGACATGGAGCTTTGTTGACCATTTACTTGCATAGAAATAAATGACAACACGATGGTACAGATACATAGATATCTCATGAGCTTGGTTGTTTTGGGTAAGTAAATTTATTCGACGCTGGGGTTAGCATCATCAATGTGTTTAAAAATTAAATAAAATAAATGACTATTGCAAATTTGTAATATGACTTTTCACCAAGCAGTTGTGCATCACTACAAGAGCTTAAAGCCCTTGTGGGGATGCTTCCGCCACGCTTTGATGGTGTGATCTAATGAATTCTGCTCTACTTTCGAATAGAGCCACTGTTGCTTGTGCGTTCACAAGATTATGAAATATACAATCTCTTTTGTCTTTCAATATTGTATCGTAGGAATGCCACTTATCAAGTTTGAAATCAGGAAATACACCATGCGTTTTGCTGTTTAAATGGATGTAATGGATGGTGCTTATAAGACTGCTTTCTGATCTGATTGATGACCTTTTAAAGGGTGCATGAAATAGGTGGCCCTCTCTACTGTACCTTTTGTTGAAAGCTTGTGTGTAGCTATTAAAAACTCTAGAGAACTGCCTAGCGACTAGTACGTGTACATCACCTTGTTCAAGGTCATCGTATAGAAAGTCCCTTTCTGTGGTAGACATGTCCTGTGTTTGAAGACTCTCTAGGTGACTGAGAATTTCAGTTTTTGATTTTATTCTGATGGCGAGGTGGAAATGATTTCTTAGAAGTGCCATTGCATAAATGTCTAGGTATCCATTAAGTCTATTTCGGCATAAGTTGAGGAAGTACATTCTATTGGCGTTGGACCTAAATAGTGTCTCTTTGTTATTGGTTCTATTAAACACATGATATAACCCATCGTGATCAAAATGTGCCCGAATGTTCTTAGCCATAACTTAATTTTTTTGGTAACTTATGAATCTACGCATCACAACGCCACGCCCCACCATGCCCCACCCCTTAAAGGGCTTAAAGCCCTTTAAGGGGTGGGGCGGTGAGGCGATTAGCCGCCTCTCTTAGTATACTAGTACCCATAATCGGCTTGGTGTTACCTTTTTCATAAAAAAAATTGATTTTTCTTTAAATTCGTGCGGTACAGGTCTTAGGGTTTCCATCTTCTTCCTAGCACATCAACAAGTCTGAAGATCCTTGACTAGTCCTTGTGTCTTCCTCTTGGATTCTTGGTATGAAACCGTGTACGCAAAATCTAAAACAAGAAACATTGAACGATCTGATTATCTATAGAGGTTTGACTTTGTTTGTAGGAACTAATTACAGACCTATTTCTGAACACAAGCATCCCCTAATTCAATCGATCGCAGGTATTGATGGTTGCTTCACATGGAAGGACACGAATTTCAATTGGATAGAAATGGAAGCCTTGCTTGTTGCTCCGAATAAAGCCCACGAATGCGACGCTAATGGGAAGAAAGTACTTATCATTAGCCTTGAGCCTAAGTCTGTGCTAGGAGAATATGTTGCACAGGAACACTTGGCAAAGAACCACATCATCGATTTTTCCAGTAAGTGCCGCAGGAAAGACATTGATGATTTGCTGACCTCGATCCGCAGTTGTGATTGGAAAGAATTGGAGCAACTTATATACTTACTTTTTCAATTCGATATCAGGAACCATGTACCCAATAAGAAAGATCCAAGAATCCAAGCAGTACTAGACTACATTAATCACAATATTGATCGGAAAATAAGTACAACAGATCTCATGGCAGTTTCATTTCTAAGCGAAAGCAGGTTGCTGCATCTCTTTAAACAAATCATGGGCCAACCAATACGAAATTATATACTTTGGCGTAGGATCGAACTTGCATTCGGCCACCTGGTCGAAGGTAATTCATTGAGTGAGGCATCGCATTTTGCAGGGTTTTCAGATCAAGCTCATTTGACTCGCACCTTTGTCAAAACGATGGGTATTCCTCCTTCTTTGATATCAAAGAATAGCAAATTCGTTCAAGTTTATATTCCTGACTAAGCCCACCTTTGTATCTCACTAAAAAAAAAAGAAACTGTGAGTTCAAGATTAAGTTTTTCTACAGTCAGCACGATTTTAATTGGTGCCATGCTCTTCATTGCATGCACGGGCAATCAGCCCAATAGAATAAATTACAAGACACCTTCAAGCCAAATTGAGGGAAAGTCCTGGCAACAGATTTTTGCCAATTCTGCAGTCATAGACACCTTCAAGATCTTGAATACTGGAAAGGTAAAGGTTCCTACAGATGGAATGCTAAATGTCGATAAGTTGCCTATTGGACACGATTTGGGAGAGTTTTTATGGGTTGACGTATTCGTTTTCTTATTCCACCACCAGGAGAAGGGCTGGTTTTTAATTGATACTGGCTTAGATAGCAGCTTCCAAAACAAAGGCAACATCACAGGTCTGTTGGCTGGGAATTACATTAAAGATACTCGGCAGGAGAAATCGCAAAACATTGCAGCACAACTGATGAAGGAGAACAAGTCTATCAGTGGAATCTTTTTTACCCATCTGCACGGTGACCATACGGCCGGACTTCCTGAAATAGACCCCAACATACCCAAGTTTGTAGGAAGCGATGAAAAGTATAATTACATCCCACTTTTATATACTCCAAATCACCTCTCAGAGATAGACACCCTCCGTGAACTCAACAAGGACGCCGCCTTTTCTAAAGATCCCTTTGATTCTATTATTGACATATTTGGCGATGGTTCCTTCCTAGCGATCCATACTCCAGGGCATTCAAACAGCCACTTGTCCTTCATGCTAATTACCAGTCAAGGTCCTGTACTGATGACCGGTGACGCTAGTCATACAAAGTATGGCTTCCAGCATCAGATTGAACCAGGCTGGGCACATGATAGGCAGGCAGCAGAAAAGAGCCTATCTCAACTTGTGAAATTTCACCAATATTTTCCACATCTTCGAATAATCTACGGTCATGAAAAATAGAATGAGCGAAACTTGGAAAGCAAAGAAAACCAAGGAGTAGATTTAAGAAATTGAGATCAGATAGGAGGCTCAGCAGAAATTGTAAATATCTCTCTAGCAAGAGTCCTTCGATGACAATATTGAGCTGATAATAATGTTATATAATATATCCTTAACATCTAAATATCAATTTCTTATGGAGCGGAGAAGTTTTGTAAAGACAGCTGGAATGAGCGCCTTTGCCGTTTCGATGACGGGTTTCAAGTTGCTAAAGCAAGAAGGTGCTTTTACGTCCAGTTGCGCAACAAGTAGGGACATGCTAGGTCCATTTTTTAGGGATAACGCGCCCAAGAGAAATGATCTTACCTACCCAAGCAACGAATCTGAAGTGAGACTAAAAGTGATTGGGAAAGTGTTTGGAGCGGATTGCCAGAAGGCCTTAGCCAATAAAGAAATTGATATTTGGCACTGCGATCACATGAAAGACTACGATATGCGCTCGGACGAGTTTAGGTGCCGGGGTAAAATCTATACCAATGAGGAGGGTGAATATTGGTTTAAGACAATGGTGCCTC
>CAZMYK010000138.1:0-8387 GCA_964570435.1 uncultured Saprospiraceae bacterium
ATCAATGTATGGTACCTGTTGATGTCCAAGACAATATACCAGTTGCTCTAGTCATAGGTCTTCCTGACATTACAGTAGGCTGTACCTTCCCTGTTGACACTGCCAACCTAGATATTTTTGGAACCCTGGTTAACTCTGCTGATGATCGGATGCCGATCACTATAGATGACCCTGATTTTCAGTTTGAGGGAGATGCCCTTGATGGATTGGTACTAGATAATTGTTCGACTGCCAGTACAAGTGTTATTGCAGAGGACAGTAGGGACCAATGTGGGGGTGGAATCATTATCAGAACAATTACAGCGACGTCTCCATCTGGTGAATCGGTGTCCACTGAGCAAAAGATAAGCTTCATAAATCCTAGTCCTTTTGCGGAAAGTGATATTACCTGGCCTGAAGACTTCACAACTAGCAACAATTGCTCTGCTGATGACCTCAACCCTGCAAATCTAAGTGAGGAGCGTGGCTATCCAGGGTATTCTGCAGGTTTCTGTGATCAAGTAGCGCCGACCTTCGAAGATCAAATCATCATGGGAGCAGGTTGCTTCGAAATTTTCAGAACTTGGTACGTTAGTGACTGGTGCCAAAGGGTAGATGGCCAGTTTGTGATCTATGACCACATACAACGCATCACCGTTGAAAATACGATTGCCCCACAAATACAAGGAGACTGTATGGCCCAGACCTTCATATCTAATGGGGATGACTGCGATGCGGTATTCGTTACCTTGACTTCTTCTGCTTCGGATGACTGTCTTCCTGATTCAATGTTAATTTGGTCCTATTCAATTGACCTCAATTCAGATGGGACTGAGGACCTTGCCGGTAGTGGGAGTGAGGTGAGTGGGAATTACATGATTGGAAGGCATGAGATTACTTGGACTGTCAGTGATGGTTGCGGAAATGCCGACTTCTGTGTCGAATCGTTTGAAGTTGAAACGATGAAGGCACCAACCCCGATATGTTTCGAAGGACTAAGTACAGCACTAGTGCCGATGGACCTCGATCAAGTCGAAGGTGTAGATGGCGAATTTTCAATGCTTACCCCTGATTTCTTTGATGGCGGCTCATTCCATTCGTGTCAAACTGCTTTCGAACTTAGTTTTTCTGAGGATACCAATGACCAACTGGTCACCTTTGGATGTAGTGACCAAGGAATTCAAACTGTTGAATTATGGGTCACAGATGCCCTAGGTAATTCTGATTTCTGTACTGCCCAGATTTTGGTGGAAGACAATAATGACTTTGACTTCTGTCCTGCTAGTGAAGATCTAGTGGATGTTAGTGGTGTAATCTACACCGAGGATGATCTGATGATCGATGATGTGTCAGTTATCCTTGATGAGTCTCAGTTTATCGAATTGACTGATAAGGATGGTAAATATGCATTTTCTAATATGCCGATTGGAGGTGACTACCAATTGATTCCGATTAGGAACTTTGATCATCGAGAGGGAGTTTCTACAGTGGATCTAGTGGTCATTCAAAGGCATATCCTAGATATTACACCAATAGAGAGCCCTTACAAATTGATTGCTGCTGATGTCAACAACAATAGTCAGGTTTCTGCCTCGGATTTACTGGCCATAAGGAAGTTAATCCTAGGTATCACCGATGAATTCCCGAACAATACCTCTTGGAGATTTATGGACGCAAGTCATGAGTTCATTGATGGATCTAACCCATGGTCAGAGGTCCTGCCTGAAACTTATCCACTCTACAATTTGGCCACTGACATGAAGGCAGATTTTATTGGGGTTAAGGTAGGTGATGTAAATGGTTCAGTGGTATTAAATGGACAAGGCAATTTGGTGAGAAGAAGTACAGAGGCACCTCTTGTGTTCTCCTATGAGGATGAAAAACTGATTCCAGGTAGTCTTCTTCGAGTGCCAATTTTTGCTGAAGATATTGACAGGTTGATGGGATATCAATTCAGTTTAGAGGTAGATCGCAGAATTGCAACTGTAATGGAACTTGTGCCTCTTCAAAGTGGAATTAGCAATGAGCATTTCGGAATGAGATATGCTGACAAAGGAATAATAACTTCTTCTTGGAACCCTTCGGATGGAACCGAAATTGACGCTGATCTACCGATTTTTGAGATTGTGGTCAAGGTAGAGAAAGAAGGAAGGGTATCTGAATTACTTCAACTCAACGACAAAATTACTAAGACGGAGGCATATGACCTGACGGGTCAACTTCTAGATGTGGAACTAGAATTGCGGGAAGGTGGAGAAAGTATTAGTCAACCGGAGCTACACCAGAACCAGCCAAATCCATGGATCAGAAACACGGTAATAAGTTTCAAGTTGCCAGAGGCGACAGACGCGAAGCTACTTATTTATGATGTAGCTGGCAAACTGGTACTGGAACGCAATGGTAGCTATCCTAGTGGTGTCCATTCAATCGAATTGAATGAGGGAGAATTTGCAGCACGAGGAGTGTACTACTATGAACTGGTCACCGACGATTGGAAGCTGAGTAAGAGGATGGTACTGATAAAATAGTAGGAAGGCCTAAAATGCGGATTGATCACACATGAGCTTTCATAGGCTTCAGACATAAATTAATGATAAGAGATGTCATCAAAGACTAGAATTGCCTAAGCAATGGCTTAGGTACTGCGTGAGGGGACCTATTTAGAGTAGTCAAAAATAGGTTATTTCTGAGCGCTAGTAGTTTATTAAATGCCTTTAGGCATGATAGCAGCCCTTTAGTCGGGGGCTGCTTTTTTACTACAAGGTTTGGCGAGCACATCTCAATTTTCTGCTCAAAAGGAGGTTTTGGCTACGCACCAATCTTGATTCGCAATGCATCTTCAGACTAAAGAATAGATACAATGAGGACTACTTTTCTACTATACATTGGGTTATTGTGTTTTTTGATCTGTCCAAGCATGACTTCTAGTCAAGGCCAAGAAAAGAAACTTGAAAGTTCAGTAGAAAAGGGTCAATTTGACGCTGATAGTGCATGTGAAAGAGGAAGGACCGAGGCAGAGAAAGATGACCTAGGGCTTTATTTTTACGGACATCTCAATCCTAGGTTCAATACCCGCCTAAGACTCTTGAGAGAAGAATATAAATTGAAAACGAAGGGAGGTGGTTGCATTGGTTCTAAGGAAGGTGAATGTTACAATGCAGTGATGTATGAACGGATTAAGGAAGTCTATGGTCAGGATGCCTTTGACAAGATAGAGAGGATGGTAGACAGCCTATACCACATTGACCAAGGAGATAGAAGTGCTCAATATGATGGCGGAAAAGAAGCGCTTTTACGTTACATCTACTGTAACATTGATGATGAATTGCTGGTAGACGAGGTAAAAAAAGCGCCCTTGGTAATTATGCAATTTACAATCGAAGAAGATGGGCATATCGAAAATCTTGGGATCGTACGCAGATATAGAATTCCAGAGGATGGCCAGACTTATGAGTCAGTTGCCTTGGACTTAATTAATCAAATGCCGGATTGGAAGCCATCCATTCAAAATGGAAAGGGCGCTTCTACCAAATACCATTTGCCAATCAAGTTTAGCAAGGCGACAAAGTCGAAAACATGTGTGGATTAGTTGACTTGTGTTAGCATTGTCCTAGTCTAAAGATCTAAGGTTTATATCTTAGAAAAGAAATTGCTATCCAGATCAAAGAGCTTTTGGTTTAAGAGCCTACTGCTATTGTCGAAAATCTAAGACTTTTTGTCAAATCATTAGATATTACAAAAGAACCTGAAATGCTAGAACTCAAAAGAATGGCACCAAGTCGGAAACTTCAAAGAATTAAATTTTATTCTGCCATTCCAAACATGGCCATCGTCTTCTTACTTTTTCTGCAACCTAGTGATAGTTTGTTGTCGCAAAGAAATAAAAGAGGTGTTTTTGATGAAGTAACCGCTTGGCGGGTAAATGAACAGATATATCAAAGCTTTAGATTGAAAGATTACGAACTTTGTGCGGAGCTGACAGATTCACTTCTTCGTTTAGACAGTGCTAATATCAATGGATACATTTTGCGAGGGATCTTAGCTTACGACAAGATTGGAGATATAGAGAAGGCGCTTGACTTAATGCAAATTCTCAAAGTAAATCAAAAAACAACCTTTGTAACCTTCCTAGGTCACAACAATTGACCTTTTCACAACAAGTACTTACCCATCCTAGATTTAAAACGCTTTGTCCAGTTTATCCCAGGCTGACAGATACGGAAACTGTGATGCTACCCGAAGCCCGCGATAGTCTAATGGAATTGGTTATATGGAGTCATCCCAAACCGATAGACCACTTTATTCAATTGGGTTTTGAAAAATACTACAGTACAAAACCAAAGGTGAATCGTGCGGAAATAAATAACCTCATTTGGTCTAAGACTAAGCACTACATTAAGAAATATGGTTATCCAACAATAGAAAAGGTCGGCTCTGAATGGATCATGACCATGACTTTTTTGACAATTGCCCACCGTCCTGCCTTAGAAGATTTGATCTTATTTAAGGATGAAATGCAAGGAATTATATTGCCTCGCAGAATGGCCTTACTAGAAGATAAGATTTCTGTTGCATTGGGACAGGATCAATTGTATGGCACACAAATACAAAGTAAGTTCATTGACGATCAGCGACTTTTTTATCCGATTAGAGATATTGCATCAATTGATTCTAGAAGAATGAAAGTGGGATTGCAACCCTTTTCTTCTTATGCAAAGCAATATGGTGTAAGACTTCCACTTGGATATGAGAAATAGATTCTTGTCCCTTGTTTTCGAGTGAGCTATGAGGAAGCTTGTGAAATGCAAGCGGACCATCTAGCCTTGGAAATTAGCAGTGTGCCTGATGATTAATTCCAAAAAGAGATGTCCCTTAATCTCATCTGTAAGTGTTGCCAATATGTATTAATTCGTGAGAGAAACTTGAAAATTGTCAACTCTGTCATGGGTGCAGCTCTTTGCTTACTTAGATACCACATATCACTGCTATACTACGACAAATGTTTAAGAAATTCGCAACTGCAAAGCCTCTATTAAGAATAGACTTTCTTTTCGCAAACAATGCAGCAAGACGACCTTGCATTTGCTTAGAAATTAGTAAACTTGCTACCTTTTAACACCTATCTAGACATTTACGTATTCCTCAATTCAATTTCAATTGATGAAATTTGTCTTATTCTGCTTACTATTTCTAGTCCAGGTTTCAGCTGCTGTGGGGCAGGTCACCATCAGCGGTTCAGTCGTTTCAGGTGAAGACCTGCTTCCCGTGATAGGTGCGACTATCTTAGAAGTAGGTCAAAGCAATGGCACAACTACAGACCTGGATGGCAGGTATGAGATCACCCTTCAGGACAACGCCTACCTGAGAGTAAGTTTTATTGGTTATAAGACGCAGGAGATCCAAGTTGATGGACGCAAGACGATTGATATCGTACTTAGAGAGGATGCGGTGCAATTGGAAAGCGTACTTGTAACGGCCTATGGTATCGAAAAAGATAAGAAGGCGGCAGGATTTTCTTTTTCAGAAATTGGGGGAGAGGACTTAAATACAGCTAGGGATGTTTCTGTTGCTTCTCAATTGGTAGGTAAGGTGGCAGGCTTAGATATTACCAAGCCTTCGAATGGACCAAGTAGTGCAACTCGTATTGTCTTGCGTGGACTTTCATCTTTTGGTGGAAGTGATGGTCCCATGATAGTCATTGATGGGGTTCCCATCAATAACAATAATCTAAGTTCCGGTGGTCTCTATGGTGGACGTGATTCAGGGGATGGATTCAACGCTTTGAATCCTGATGATATCGAGAACATTACGGTTTTGAAGGGACCTGCGGCTTCGTCGTTATATGGAGCCAGAGCAGGAAGTGGGGTCCTCATCATTACCACTAGAAAGGGCAAGCAAGACAGCGGTCTCGGTATTGAGTATTCCACAAATTACACGGTAGATGAGGTCACAATTCTTCCAAGGTTTCAACAGGAATATGGACAAGGGGCAAACGGTCAGAAACCGACGAGCCAGCAAGAGTCATTCGACAATTGGCGGTCCTGGGGAGGTAGGCTAGATGGTAGTCCCATCACAATATTTAACGGTGATGTAATCCCGTATTCGTCACCAGGGGAAGAAGATATCAGATCCTTTTACAATCAAGGTAGCACATGGACCAACAGTCTATCATTTTCAAGTGGTAACGAATGGCTTGCCACGCGGGCATCGCTTTCCCAACTTGCGAATCAGAGTATCATTCCAAACACTTCCTATGAAAGGTATACTGCAAATTTGAACGTCAATGTGAATCTAAGTAAAAAAGTGAGTCTTGATGGGAAGTTGAATTTTGCCCGTGAGTTGGCAGATAATCGAACGAACCTAACCGATAATCCCAGCAATCCGGCCAAGTACTTTATAGTGGGACCGAATAATCTGCCACAGAGCGTATTCCAAGCTACCCGAGACGATGAAGGGAAGCCTATTTATTGGTCCAATAACCCATTTACCCTGAGTCCCTACTGGGGTCCGCAGGAAGCAAGCAACAACGATAGAAAGAATCGAGTGATCGCCTACCTAAGTGCTCGCTGGGAAATCATCAGTGGGTTATCATTGCAGGGCAGAATTGCGACCGACCAGAGCAATCAAGATTTTTTCAGCGCGGAGGTTGATGGGACCCAATTCCGTCCTGAAGGTGTAATTTTTCTGGATACCCTTCAAGTGTCACAGAGGAACTATGACTTGATTGTAAACTATAAAAGAGAATTAACTGATCATATAGGACTTGAGGTCAATTCTGGTACAACAAGGACGGACTTTAACAATCGATCTAGGGGACTTGTTGGAAGTGGATATATAGTCTCCCAATTAAGTGAGGTCGACAATATGACCAATGTCTTTCCTAAGGCTCCTCTGACAAGGAAGTCAAGGATTAACGCTCTTTTCACGACTGCAACCGTTTCTATCAATGACTACTTCTACCTTGATGGGTCCTTTAGGAGGGACTTTTTTAGTGTACTGACCAATCCACGGGATATAGCGAATTCAGAGAACGCTGTAAGCTATGGATCCACCTCACTAAGTTTTATTTTGTCAGATGCTATCAAGGCGCCTCCATGGCTAACCTTTGCCAAGCTTAGACTGGGTTATGGAACTTCAGGTTCTATTGGACAAATACAAGCCTACTCATTACTTCCTAACTACCGAATTAGTATAGATGAGCTAAAAGAATTAGAAGGAGGCGAGGCAGTGACCGTAGGGAATATTCTCAACGATACCTACGCCAATCCGTTTTTAAAACCGGCCTTGACTACTGGAATAGAAATGGGTGCGGATGTAAAATTTTTCGATAATAGACTGGGAATTGAATTTACCTTCTACCAACAAAGAACTGATAAGCACATCTTCAATAGCCCCCTGCCATTCTCTACGGGTTATGGTTCCTACGTCGTAAATGCAGGAGAAATACAAAACAGGGGTGTAGAAGTCCTATTGCAAGGAAGCCTTGTCCGTACGAAGGATTTCGAATGGGACCTTTCGCTCAATTTTACAAAAAATGTCAACAAGGTTCAGAGCCTCAATGAGGGTGTGAATGAATTAAACTTTGGACCTGATAGGACCTTTTCGGCCAATATCATCGCTCGTGAAGGGGGACAAATAGGAGACATTCTTGGAAATGTCTACGCTAGAAATGAGGCAGGTGAAATTATCCATAAAGATGGTTTACCACAAGTCGCTGATGAGAAACAGGTCTTGGGAAACTTCAATCCCGACTGGTACGGCGGATTCACCTCTTCATTTAAGATCAAAAATTTCGCACTTTCGTTCATCTTGGATACTAAGCAAGGGGGGGAGATACTATCGACAACAAGCAGTTTCGGATACTTATTTGGTAAGCATCCTAGTAGTCTCGCAGGACGTGAAAATCCGGACTTCATGATTATCGGGAGTGGAGTAGAAGAAGATGGATTGACGCCTAATCAAACACCCGCAAGAATTGATACTTACTATGAAAGGCTATCGATTATCAGCGAAGAAAATGTGTATGATGCATCTTATGTGAAGCTGAGACAGGCCTCGCTTTCCTATAGCCTGGACCCTGAAACGCTGGCCAAGCTCAAATTCATAAAGGGTGCAACAGTTTCGCTTGTTGGTCGCAACCTTTTCTTCCTAAGTAATGGGCTTTCAGTGGTGGGACTTGATCCTGAGTCCATATATACCGCCAGTGGTGGAGATGTTGGAATAGAGTATGCGGCCTTACCTAGCACACGAACATATGGAGTCAATATAAATGTGAAGTTTTAAGTGTAAGAGAAATGAATGGACTACTTCTTAATATGAAATATGTGATCATAGCAGTCTTTGTAAGCTTGCTTTGTGCTTCTTGCACAAAGGGTTTTGGGGATATAAACACCAACCCGAACCCAACC
>CAZMYK010000139.1:0-2348 GCA_964570435.1 uncultured Saprospiraceae bacterium
CCTGCCCTTCTAAGCAAAAAGACTGGCCCGTCCATACTTACTACAAATTGGACATTTCAATGGATCGTGACCTCGTGCAGGGCAATATTCTCTGCCGAAGAAGATAATTTGCAAGTGCAATTTGTTCCAAAGTGCTTTGTCGAAAATTCGCTTTAGATCCTTTTCCGTTTTGGTGACGTTCTTTCCTGTGCTGAGTTTCCACCTGTAAGCTAGGCGATGAATGTGAGTATCGACAGGAAAGGCAGGGACGCCAAAGGCCTGAGACATAACAACAGAGGCTGTCTTATGACCAACTCCAGGCAGGGCTTCTAAGTCTTCAAAACTTGCCGGCACCTCTCCACCGTGCTTATCAATCAATATCTGAGAAAGTACACTGATGGCCTTCGACTTCATGGGCGACAAGCCACATGGACGGATGATCGCCTTGATATCTTCAACTGGCACCTTTGCCATGTCGACTGGATTATCCGCCATCTCAAACAATGCAGGAGTGGTCTTATTGACCCTCACATCGGTACACTGAGCAGACAAGAGTACGGCTACTAGCAAGGTATATGGATCATGATGATCTAGAGGTACAGGGACCTCAGGATAAAGCTCCTCTAGAATTCGAACTATGTCTTCTGCAATTTCCGCCTTTTTCATGCCCTGCTTAAATTTGACAGGAAGTCCATCGTATCGACACCATCTGCATAGTCATGAATCTTGGGTTTTTGGCAAGCTCCCAAATTCACGCTTTCTATCCCACTTAGTTCAATATTGCTTGAAACACATTGAATTTCGTTCGCCCTGGTCTTCAAGTCTAATACTACGTCTGCAGTATCGCCATATTCTTCATAATGGAGGCAGGCAATCCTACTGATGATGTCCTTATTCCTCCTTAAGAGGACAGCACCGCTAGCAAGAAAGTCCTCTTGGTTAAGTAAGTATACGGCATGATTGTAGTCGTAATTGTTCTTATACTTCACATGTTCGACCAAGTGCTTGTATTGATCATGCAAGACCTCCATCAGCATTGGCTTATTAAATCCAATCGGCAGATAGACCTTAGAAACATTTCGACATCCTAGACCAAAGTACCTGAACACATCTTCACCTAGGTCGAGCAAGTCTGTTTCACTTGTATCTGGGCTCAAGACTGCAACTGCGTTTCTATTTCTACGAATTATTCTGGGATATTTTTCAAAGTATCTTTCGAACTGCTTAGCTGAATGATTACTTCCTGTTGCAATCACTGCATCCATTCCGGAAAGTCTATCAAGCACTTCTATTGCTTTGTCTTCTCCAAGCTGCTTCAGCAAATGGAGGGTAAGAATAGAATCCTTACTAGAGGTTTTCACTAAGACTTTATGTCCGGCCAGGTAACATGAAATGATGTCATGAAAGCCGACTAGAGGAATATTGCCGGCTAGTATCAATCCTACCTTTTGCGACCGCGGACCAAATTCATAATTTGAAACCCACTTCGACAAAATGGGTCTTCTGAGCATATTCTCCCTAATTGATGAAATTGCAAAGTCAACATTATCAGGTGTAAACCACTTGTTGTGCATGCGTGCTTGAATCTTTGCCTGCGCTAAGTCTTCCCCTTGCTGGTCGAGATAATCACCAAGTGCTAAGAGTTTGTCAATTCTTTCCTCGATAGCCATCTAACATTTTATTTAAAGTATCACTTCCAATCTTACTCAGAACTTCCTCATTCCGGTCCAAAATCTTCCTCCTCCATTCGTCATTCATTCCCAGGTCTTCCAATTCCTGATTTCTCAAGACTTGGACCATTGGGTAGGGTGCTCGGTTGGCATAATTGACCGTGTCACTAGCCTCACTACCCTCGTATTGATGTAATGGGTGAAAGCTAACTAGGGTAAGTTCTTCGGCGTAATCTAGAGCTTCGATAAGCTGATTCGTAAGTGCGAGAATGTCCAAAAAGTAGTCAAAATTCTGTGCCTCCCTTAAAATAAAAAAGGTGGTACTCTTTCCACCCCTGAAAAATTTCTCCAAGGCTTGATCGATGTTGTTCAGATCCTCGACTATATGCCATGTAATTAGGTCTTGATTAATAGGTTCTGATGCAAAGGGGCAGAGATCCAAGGCAAGTACATATTCCTTCGCCCACTTCTGACAACTTGCAATAATATCAAGCTCCACGATCTATATCTTTTCGATTAGCAACATAGTGCCTCCATTTCTCTAAAGCAGCTGTCATATCTTCCGGTAGATCTGTCTCAAAATACATCTCCTCACCCGTTATTGGATGAGCAAAGCCAAGCGACTTTGCATGCAAGGCTTGCCTAGGCAGCAAAGTAAAGCAATTGTGAACGAAGGCCTTGTACTTAGAAAATACTGTC
>CAZMYK010000139.1:2358-8384 GCA_964570435.1 uncultured Saprospiraceae bacterium
ATCTTATCCCCTCCGTACTTCACATCACTGAATAAGGGGTGGTGCTTGTACTTCATATGCGCCCGAATCTGGTGTGTCCTGCCTGTCTCTAGTCGACATTCAACCAA
This sequence comes from uncultured Saprospiraceae bacterium, assembly GCA_964570435.1. Taxonomy (GTDB): domain Bacteria; phylum Bacteroidota; class Bacteroidia; order Chitinophagales; family Saprospiraceae; genus Portibacter. The sequence goes on from CAZMYK010000139.1 coordinate 2,466, forward strand.
GGTCACATAGTAGAGATCCTCAAGCACCTTGTAGTGGGTAATGGCCTCCTTACCAAAATCGCCATCGGGAAAAACAGTCATCACCTTTCGATCTTTGGGATGTCGGCCGATATTGCCTTCAATGGTTCCGCTTAATTCAGAAAAATTACCCCAGACGATGGCTTGGTAGGTGCGATCTATCGTGTGATCATAGAATTGCTTAGCAAGATTGGTCATCGCCTCATCCGTCTTTGCTATCACCAAAAGACCAGAAGTATCCTTGTCGATCCGATGCACAAGACCAGGACGATCCGCTGGGTTACCATCCATTACAGGAAGCTTATTTTCAAAGTGGTAAGCGAGTGCATTCACCAGGGTCCCTGACTTATTTCCTACTCCCGGATGGACTACCATTCCAGGCGCCTTATAAACCACCATTAAGTATTCATCTTCAAAATGAATCTTCAAGGGGATGTCTTCCGGTACCACAGTGTAACCTTCTTTAGGCCGATTAAACATGACCTTAATACTCTCCTTAGGGCGAATCTTGTAGTTGGATTTGACCACCTTCCCATTGACCAAAATATTGCCTGCCTTGATGGCATTCTGTATCTGGTTTCTGGATGCTCGTTCTATCCGTTCCATGAGGAACTTATCTAATCGCATCGGACTCTGACCTGGGTCAGTTAAGATATCATAGTGTTCGAATAAATCATCTTCTGTTACGTCTTCGCTCATCTCTTTCTTAGAAAATAAAAGTCAAAGATAAACTAATTGTAGTAGCACGGAAGGCAGAGTTCGTTATCTCGAATACTTCTTCAGGAAAGTTGATCGGCCCAGGGTTCTCAATTCTAGTATGAAATTTCGTTGTAGGTCCGAAAAGCGTGTGAGTTTTTCCTGTCAAGAACCAAGATTCGTCTAAGGAAACATGGAAGCCACCTCCTCCATAGAAGAAGAAATCTCTGCTTACTAGTAAGGTATTTTGATTAAAGTACTCTTCGCTTAATTTGTCGTAGTCTCTTGTGATGGTCTTAAGGGTATGCATTCCTGCACCTGCGTCTGCAAAGAATTCGAAAATAGATAAATACAATTGTGGATAAACCCTCCCAAGGACTGAAAACATCGAACTGTTCATTCTTGCCTGTAAGTCGAGATCTGGCTCAAAGTCTACAATTGTTTCGGCATCGATTCGTCTTGTAGAAACACTGAAACCAAGAAAGATTCGAGAATAGTTGATCTGACGGAGGTAGGAAATTTCTGCGCCTAAATGATTGTCCGGCTGTTTTCGCTTAAAGTCGCTTAGAGGTATCAAGTAATTAAATCCTCCTTCAATGACATTCCTATTGCTGGCATCTTCATAGTACTCGTAGTCATCCTCTGAATATTCATAATCTTGATCAGAATCCTGACTATGGCAGAAATTATAGCATAGAAGACCCACTAATATCAGATAAAACTTCATTATGTTAGCCAGATATTTCATAAAGAAACAAAATTTCACGTGCATGAGTTTATCATTTGAGTCGATATGTGTAAAAGAACCTCAAGATAGCAAAAGGAATAAGCCCCATATTCTTCCCTTGTATGCGACCTCTTCTTTTGAGTTTGAAAGCATACAGGAAGGCATAGATATATTTACAAATAAGAAGGATGGATTTGTCTATTCAAGGTACTCGAATCCCACAGTTGAAAGTGTTGCCAATAAATTAGCCGCCCTTGAATCATATGGCATGGTTGCAGAAGCTTCGGCCATAATGACTTCTTCTGGGATGTCTGCAATTTCTACCTTGATTTCTGGCTGTCTTCAAAAAGGAGATAAAATTTTGACTCAAGGAAACCTTTACGGCGGTACAACTGAACTAATCAACAAGGTTTTTGGAAGATTTGGCATCGAAGCCATTTTTACTGACTTTCGAGACTATAATGGACTAGAAGAGATTCTGAGTAGCAACAAGGATATCAAAATGTTGTTCCTTGAAAGTCCGGCCAACCCTACCCTAGCCTGCGTCGATCTGGAAATTCTAGCAAACCTGGGTAAGAAGTATGATGCCCTAACAGCGATCGATAATACCTTCTGCACACCCTATATCCAGCAGCCACTGAAATGGGGAATTGACTTCGTAGTGCATTCAACTACAAAGTACCTCAATGGTCACGGAAATTCTATTGCAGGGGCCATCATATCTCTGGACAAGGACTTACTTAGGGAAAAGGTTTGGACTGCAATGAAGCTGATCGGTACCAATTGTAACCCTTGGGATGCTTGGCTGACTAATAATGGCTTAAAGACGCTTGTCGTGCGAATGGAAAAGCACAGTTCGAATGCAATGCAACTTGCCCAATTCCTCGACACACATGAATCGGTTGCGCATGTCAACTATACAGGTCTAGAAAGCCATCCAGATCACCTCCTAGCAAAAAAGCAGATGAGGACCCATGGAGGAATGATGAGCTTTGAAGTTGAAGGTGGTGTAGAAGCTGGGAAGTCACTAATGAATAAGATTCAAATGTGTACACTTGCTCCAACTCTAGGAGACGTGGATACCCTGATTTTACATCCTGCTTCCATGTCGCACATGAACATTCCAAAAGAAATTCGCTTAAGAAATGGAATTACAGATGGTCTAATTAGAATTTCTGTAGGAATTGAAGACATCATTGACCTAAAAGAAGACCTAGCGCAGGCACTGTCATAGATTATGAAGTTTACAATAAAGACTCCTGTGAAGGGTAATTATAAAGAAGTAATGTCGGCGTTTGACCTCGAGCTTTTCGAGTTCCTAAAACCAAAAGGGGCCAAAATGGAGGTCGTTAAATTCACGGGTTCTGAGACTGGTGACGAGGTGCATATCAGATTTTCCAGCCCGATAAAGGCAGACTGGATTAGCCAAATTATTGACCACGGCGAGGATGAGAATGAAGCTTACTTTTTGGACGAAGGGACTCTTCTTCCATGGCCACTTAAGAAGTGGAAACACCGGCACGTCGTCAAGAAAGCCAGAGAAGAAATGAGTATCATAGAAGACCAGATTGAGTATCAAAGCTCTAATATCTTCCTCGACTTATTGATTCGTCCTGTGATGTACATGAGTTTCTATGCACGTAGGAAGCAATACAAAAACTACTTCAAATGATTGCTATAATAGGAGGAGGAATTTCAGGTTTGATCGCGGCAATAAATCTTGAAACGGCAGACAAAAAATGCATCATTGTAGAAAAAAGTGATCGCCTTGGAGGGAGGGTTGGCACTGACATCATAGACGGTGTCCCATTCGACCATGGATTCCAAGTACTCCTGACTGACTATCCCTATGCAAAGAAATACTTGGACTATGCTGGTTTAGATCTACAGGAATTTGAACCTGGAGCTGTGGTATTCAAAGATGGTAAACGCAGCAAATTCGGTGACCCTTTGCGTAACATTTTCCACCTACTTCCTACTGCAATATCGTGGGTAGGTGGGTTCAATGATAAGATGAAAATCTATGAACTTTCCAAAAATTTAGGTCTCAAAAGTCTTGATGCTATCTTCGATGAAGAAGAACAAAGCACGATGGATTACCTTCAGAAATTATCCTTTTCTCCCAAGATCATCGAAAATTTTTTCCGCCCCTTCTTTGGTGGAATATTTCTGGAAAAGGATCTAAGTACTTCCTCGAGAATGTTCGAATTTGTCTTTAAGATGTTTGCGGAAGGAAGTGCAGCTATTCCGCTTAAGGGTATGCAGGAAATAGTGACTCAGTTACAATCAAAGCTTACTACGACTAAAACTCTCCTAGGACAGGAGCCCAAGATCAGTAGTGATGGCAGGGTAATGATTGGTGACAATCACCTAGAAATAAGTGGGGTAATTAAAGCTTACAATAAGGAGAACACAAAGTGGAAGGGAAGCACAACTCTCTACTACAAAGTTGAAAAACGTATACTGAAGGGCAATATCATAGGCCTCCTAGCTACAAGTAAATCCGTGATCAATAGCTTTCACTATGTCAATGATGAGACCTTGTCAGTTACTGTTCTTGATGGGCACGGTGCAGAGGATATTTCTGGGCAAGTTGAAGTAGAACTTAAGGAAGAATTAGGACTAGGACCGGTAAAACTACTAAAGCAGTACAAGATTCCTAGGTCCCTTCCTGATTTGACAAACCTTGGACATGGGGATCGCAGCAATATGGAAGTTGTAAATGGACTCCCAATCCTACATGCTGGCGACGGACTTTACTATAGTTCTCTCAATGCTGCCATGTATTCCGGTGAAGTTGCTGCTCAAAAGATGCTCGAATATCTCAGCAAAGTGCAATAAGTCAGGTCAAAAAAGTTCTCTTGGTGTACTGCTTTGTCACCCAATCCCGTAAATCAGGGACATTCAGAATTACGGCTAAGTGTCTTACGTTTCTCATCTCCTACAGTTGCTCCCTCAAAGGGATTAAAAACCTTCGAGGGAAATTTTCACCAAGGATATTCACAAGTAGAGCTAAATACCATATGTTTCTCACTTCCTCCGCTTGCTCCCTGTATGGGCTTAAGGCCCTTACAGGGAAAATTAAACCAGATCTGTTTCATAGAGCGGCATCCTTTGACATTTGTCTCACTTCCTAGGTAGGAAGAACTTGGGTCATTTCAAATTCGCAAATTTTCTCACTATTCTTTTAGTGACCTCGCTTTTCTGGAACCTAAGCTAAAAATGCGGCTTCACCTTAGGCTTAAACAACTCTTAACCCGATGATAATGCAGCACTTGTAGTTTATCACAATTCTGCCGAATATTCCTACATCAAAATCTAGACAACTTGTGCTAGTCTTATTTTCTTGGGTCACTCCTCCTGCATGGAATAGCCACGGATTCCAAGTTCGATAGCTTGTAGATCACTTACCTTCCCATTGCTGATAGAGAACCTAGCGATGGTCCTGATCTTATGAAATCCATGATGACCGCAGGCCCCTGGATTGATATGCAGAAATCCGTAGCGCTTATCGGGCATCACCTTCAAGATATGCGAGTGTCCACATATAAATAGTCCAGGTGGATTTTCGCGAAAAATCTTTCCTACTCGTTTCTTGTACCTACCTGGATAACCACCAATGTGGGTCATAAATACATCCAGTCCCTCCATTTCGAATCTTAAGTCTAAGGGGTATCGAAGCCGAGCATCAGCAGTATCAATATTGCCATAGACGCACCTGAATGGTTTGAAGGCTTCGATTCGATCGGCAACTTTCAGATTTCCAATATCTCCAGCATGCCATATTTCATCACATTCTTCAAAGTAAGAAAGGATATTCTCATCGATATACGAATGGGTGTCTGAAAGTAGACCTATTCTCATCATTCTTGATTACTTATTACAATTTTCCCAAATTGGCCTCCCTTCGACATTCTCTCCAGCGCCTTGTCTAATTGAGTAAGCGGGTAAATACTGTCAACCACAGGTTTCACTTTGAACTCAGAAACAAAGTGGACCATTTTTCTAAAGTCTTCATCTGACCCCATGGTAGTGCCATAGATGGAAGCTTGATTCCAGAACAACCTCTGCGGACTAAATTCTGCCTTGCCTCGTGTTCCACCGTAAATACTAATTCTTCCGCCCTTAGCGGTAATATTAACCAGCTTTGAAAATCCTGGTCCTCCTGCAGAGTCAATGATCACATCCATGGGTCCGGCACTTTTTAAAACCTGCTTGTGCATTTTTTCATCTGTGTATAAAAATCCATCACTAGCTCCCAATGCAATTGCCTTCTTGATTTTTTCTTTCGAAGATGAGCTGACATACACCTCAGCCCCGGCAGAAATTGCAAATTGCATCGCAAACAAGGCTACGCCACCACCTACTCCACTTATAAACACCTTCTCACCAGCTTCCAGCTTGGCCCTTGAAAAGAGGGCTCGATAAGCCGTCAAGCCAGCTAGTGGGAGGGCAGCAGCTTCTTGATCAGTTAGATG
>CAZMYK010000140.1:0-8370 GCA_964570435.1 uncultured Saprospiraceae bacterium
GGAAGAGGTCCCCTCATTGAACAGTAAGTATGATGAGCACGGTTTCAGTTTCTCAGAAGATGGTAGAGAAATCTACTTTGCCTCAACTCGACCCACGAGAGGGTATGATGTCGGTTTGTGGAAGATCTGGAGGTCTAAAATGAAGAGCGGTGTTTGGCAGGAAGCCGAACAGGTTGTTATTCCAAGCCAAGACGAACTCCATCAATCTCATCCCTCGATTAGTAAGAAGGGAAACCTCTATTTTCATGCAAGCGCACCTGATTATAGTGCAATGAAGCTTTATAAGAGTGAAAAAGTGGCAGATACTTATGCAATCCCCACTGAATTAGACCTCCTTAGAGGCAATTACATTGGTGCTTGCACTCCCTATATTTCTCCAAATGAGAAGTTCTTGATTTTTGCTGGAATCGGAGACCAACTAGAACTTAATATTAGCTTCTAAGACCAGGACAAGGGATGGACAGAAGGCGAAAAGCTAAGTGACGAGATCAATACTAGAAACCAAGGAAATCCAGTCTTAACAGATGATGGTCAATATCTCATTTTTGCTAAGGACAATGCCAATCACTGGAAGCTCGAATGGGTAGAAGTCGACTTTTCGGAAATCTAGTATTAAAGGTTCAACAGCAGTCTAGGAGTTTAATGCCTGACGGATTTCTAGACAGGTTTTGAATTTCTGGAATGATTTTTAAGTTGTTACTATCGTAGGTAGAACCATCAAAAGCAATTTACTCGATCGTATGACTTATTCAATCAGGCGTCCACTCTCAAATCCAGCTCATCCGAGTAAATACTATCTTTCCTCTAGGCAGAATGTTCGTAGGTACCTACTTCTCTTAGCTTTCAGCCTGCTAGTTCAAGCTGCCTTTTCGCAAAATGTATTTGTAAGCTCACCTAGCAGTGAAGTGGATCCTCAAGTAACTTTAGAATATTCAAATCTATGGGAGGCAGCAGTCACTTCCAATTTGCTTTCCCTGTCTATTCCTAAGTCAGACCTTGATCCACTTGGACTTAAGATTGAAGTAAGCGCCAAAATTGATGCCCCGAATGACTCTGGATTTTCGATGGAGAGGACGGCCCTCAAGCTATTTACAAATGACCAAAATAGCATAAAGAAAGTTAATATCGATGGGTATAGCGGATTTAGGACGACCATATTTAATGAATACAAGGGCTCAGAGAGAATCATAGAAAGTACCTTCATCGACTTCCCACAATACTCAATGTTGCAAATAAACATCGTAGGTTCCCTTGCCTTGTACAAGAAGAATAAGGCTGCCATAGATGGGATTTTTAGTTCTTTGAGCATCCGCGAAGGACGCCGACCACAGCCACAGCACGAGCTTTCCGTTGAGGCTTATCAAGAATCCCAGGCTGGGAGTTATCAGCAATTTATCGCAGATTCCATTCTGACGCATTTGTATTCCAAGGTTGCCGTAAAACTTGGCGACGTCAACCTGAAATCGCTGCATGACTTCTTCAAGTGGAAGCGAAGCGGGCCTGACTCCATGAGCCTATTTGAAGACAATAATCTGCTGCTGCACATTGATTGGCTGTCTTTTTCTCACTTTGACATCACCATTGAAAAACGTAGCTTAACATTGAATCTTTACGATGAAACGGACCAGCTCTTGACCATGGAAACACAGCTAGAAGATCCTATTGCTCTAGGTGACTATGAACGTACGAAGTTAGAGACTTTCTACCTCGACTACCGGAAAAAATGGGTAATCATGGACAACAAAGTGGTGATGAAGGAAGGCAAGACGCTCGAACTTCCCTACCTCCTAGTGAATGGAAAGACCTTCCCACTAAACCACGGGAAGCTATATTGGCACTAAGTATCTGAACTTGAGACTGATCCAATCTAATAAAGGTCGCGATTCATCCGAAAACCTACATTGATTTTTACTATTCTTAGTAGATTGCATGGCCTATACATCTAGGCACTTCATGATTTTTGTTCTAAGAAACTCAGAAGCCTAGAATCGCTTAGAATGTTAATAATAAACACCTACTAACAATGGATGCCAATCCACAACTGTACGACTTTCTTACTCCCTACTCAGCTGAGATTAGAGCTCTGACTTTGGAACTACGAAAGTATATCACTAGTCTAGTGCCGGAGGCCAACGAACTAATTTGGGACAACTACAATGCTGTCGCGATGGCTTATTCCAAGTCTGAGTTTTTAAAGGACGCTTACTGCCACCTTGCCGTCTACAGCAAGCACGTCAATTTTGGATTTAATAGGGGCAGTGAATTGTCTTCAAATAGATTAAGACTTGAGGGAAAGGGTGCACTAATTAGGCACATCAAAGTCCGCTCGATCGAGAACTTCCCTAAGGAGGCTATTGAAAAATTAGTCTACGAAGCCGTTGGAATCTCAGAACAAAATAATGAAGACCTCTTGGCTAAATCTAGCCTTGGGAGGAGCATAGTAAAGTCAGTCTCAAAGAAAAAAATCAGACCTAAGCAATAGCAACATTGACCTAAATAAATCTAAGAAATTTTGACCAACAACAATATCAAGATCAGAAAAACGGAAGTCCTATCAGACAATTGGTACACATTAAGAAAATTTACATATGACTTCAAGAAGAGTAATGGAGCATGGGAAAAGCATGAAAGAGAAGCCTACGACAGAGGAAATGGAGCGGCAATTTTGCTTTACAATAAGACTAAGAAGAGCGTAATTCTAACTGAGCAATTCCGTCTTCCTACCTACGTCAATGGAAATCCCAGTGGTATGCTTGTGGAAGTCTGCGCAGGCTTGCTGGACAAGGACAACGCTGAAGATTGTATTAGAAAGGAGACTGAAGAAGAAACCGGCTATCGTGTCAAGAGCGTTGAGAAAGTCTTCGAAGCCTACATGTCTCCAGGCTCTGTTACAGAAATTCTCTACTTCTTTATTGGTGAATATGACGACCACATGAAGGTTAGCGAGGGCGGCGGACTAGAAGAAGAACAAGAAAACATAAGGGTCTTGGAACTTACTTTTACAGAGGCTTATGCAAAGATTGCCAGCGGAGAGATCCGTGATGGCAAGACCATTATGTTACTGCAGTATGCCCACATCCATCGCTTGGTATAAGTCCTTCTACTATAGTCTTTGGTCCTAAGTCATCTAAGGTCTTCCATGCACAACATAAACTTATTTAATTGCTATCTCTTCTAAGATAGCTGAAATCGTCCTTGTTTTTTCTTTACCTTCACTATGCAGACTGATTGCGATACACACTTTCAAGTATATGCCAATTCAAAAAACAAGGGTGGAAAATTGAAACTACAAAAAGGAGAATATACCGGAGTGCTAAGAAATATTCTTGAAACACAGTATTTCATCGTCTCAACAACAAGCTACTTGGCTTCGCATTGTAACACCGCTTTTCATAGCCACAAAAACCCTCATATTTGTCTGCTTATTCAAGGCTCAGATATTGAATGCAGGGGTGATAGGCTTCCATATAAACGAACAGCGGGAGACCTATTTTACTATGAAGCAGATGAAAGTCATAAGACCATCGAAACTACAATAAATTCAAAAAATATTAATGTTGAAATAAAAGTGGATGAGTTAAGAAATGATGGTTTGTATCCTGAACTCGATTTCAATCTTAATGACAATGATAATTCCTCGAAGTCAATAATGTTTAAGATGCTCCAGGAGTTACTGAATAACGATGGTATGTCTACCCAATCTCTTGATGCCTTAGCTTTTCAACTATTTGAATCTGATAAATGCAAGTCGAAACCTAAATGGGTATTCAGAATTGATGACTATCTTAATGACCATTGGGCACAGGATTTTTCGCTAAAAGAGCTTGCAAAGGCTGTTAGTGTTCATCCTGTAACAATCTCAAAAAATTTTAAAAAATATTACGGCTGCACGTATGGAGATTATAGGAGGATGTTAAAAATTCAAAATAGCATCTCCTTGATTAAAAACACTGATATGCCATTAATTCAAATTGCATATACCTGCGGATTTTCTGATCAAAGTCACTTCATCAGAAACTTTAAAAAATATGCGTCCTTCCGTCCAAATGATTTTCGTCGAATCTAGCTAAGGCTAAGTCTGTTCTATTTTGGACTATTCACTTTACATAATTTAGTGCAAAATTCTGTTATGAAGCAAATCATCGTGATATTTATATGCCTTGCTTTTTTTGGATGCGCTGATGAAAAAGACCAAACTGACATTGAAGGAAATTGGCTTCAAGAAGGTTATGGTGTCTACCTTGAAATAGCTGATTCTGTCTTTAGAATGTACGATGTAACGGAAATATCGTGTCAACCATCATCTTCGGCTTCCATTAATAGTTGGACTGATTCTTTGAGTATATTGTTAGATCTATACAAGGTTGTCGAGGTAAATTCGCATTCAATGGTCTTACAGTATGGCATCACTTCCTACAATTTCCAAAAGTTAGACGCTCCACTTGACAAATGCCAAAATCCTATCGTTAAATCCACAGATCCCAAACTAAACTTTGATATTTTCTGGCATACCTTTAAAGAAAATTATGCCTATTCCAAAATTAGGAATGTAGACTGGGATGCCATTTACAAAGAACATGAAACACTTATCACGAAGGAAACAACGGAGGTGGAATTGTTTGGCTACATAGGTGAAATACTAGAAGCCATAGAAGATGAACATATCAGCCTAACAGCTCCGGACAGCATCCTCAATGCATACATGGCCATAAGAATGCAGAATGCTGGAATTGAAGAAAGTGAGTCCGCAAGTGATCCAGAAATCCCGACTGAGAAAGAGCCAAAGTATGATAATCCTAAACAAGAAGCCATGTCAAGAATTGCAGACCTCTTCGGAGGAAGAAAATTGCAAAGCTATCATAAAGACCTTGTGAAGTGGGGCAAACTTAACGAGCAAGTGGGATATGTGCAGATCAATAGTATGAATGGGTATTCTTCAGACCTATCCATTGATGATTCTCTAAGCCATGATGACTATTGGGAAATGCATTGGAAGCAAGTTTTTGCTGCTATCGAAGAGGGTAAAACTTTGGGTCAATATTTAAGAGATGAAGTCATGGGAGCTCGAATCGTCAAAGACAAAATCTTAAGTGATTTTGAGGATATGGCATCTTTAATTATTGACTTGCGCTTTAATCCGGGTGGAACAGATCAGGTAGCCCTCGAATTATTGTCCGGTTTTGCACAAGGAGGCGAGCAAGTTTTCACAAAAAAAGTATGGTACAACGGCGAAAACACCTTTGACAGTCCAGTAAGACTTCCATCATCCACTGCTTATTACAAGGGTAAGGTAGTTCTATTGACCAGTCATCAAACTGGTAGCTCGGCAGAAACATTTGTGTTGGCTTCTCGCAAATTCAGCAAGTTTGAAATAGTAGGTTCGAATACAATGGGGATATTTTCTGATGTACTACAGAAGCGACTACCTAATGGCTGGAATTATGGACTTTCCAATGAAATCTATGAACCGGAAGGTGGTGTTAATTTCGAGTACATTGGCATCCCTCCGGATCATCAAATTGAATACCCTAAAGATTGGTATCAATTCCATGCCTCAATTATTGAATTGGACACAATAGATCCCGCTATCAACTTGGCTCTTCAGGTATTGGATAAATAATATTCAATGCTTTGGATATGGCTGACTCAATCATTGAGACAGTACTTCAAGAGATTTTAACTACTGATTTTTTGGTGGGGATATAATTTCTACTAACTTCCTAGGTAATTGGTAATCTTCAAGGATTACTATTCTTACTAAATCTAAGATGGACAAAGACCACTTCCTAAGGCAGATATTCAAACCTGAGAACTTCTCAAACGACGATCTGGAAAGGGTTCTTTCACAATTTCATCGAAAGGAGTTCGCAAAAGGAGACTACCTTGTAAGTGAGGATAAGGTAGCAAACTACTACTTCTTTCTAGAATCTGGATTCGTCCGATCATACGCCATTGACCTAGAAGGAAATGACATTACCACAAATTTTTTTACTCCATCTGACATAGTAATAGATTGGCATTCCTACTTCCTTAAGACACCAGCCAAGGAGTACATACAAGCAACAACCAAGTGCGTCGCTTGGAAGATAAGTTTTACTGACTTTATGAAGCTTTTCAGCATCGAGGCCTTTAGGGAAGTTGGCAGAACCCACCTGGTCAATAACTTCTTCGCGCTTAAGAATCATACCATTTCCATGATTACAGAACAGGCCAAGAAGCGATACATGGACCTTATAGATATGAAACCAGATGTTATCAACAATGTCGCGCTTAAGCATGTTGCTACCTATCTTGGAATTACAGATACCTCTCTAAGCCGAATTAGAAAGGAAATATTAAAAGACACGAAATAAAGCACGTATGTCGTTTTTCTCAGATCAAGTACCGTCATGGATTTCAATATTATTTCTACTCGTGATTCCCATTCCAATATTCTTGATTGCAGGACTTGCTAGAAAGGGAAGTGCAGATGCTCGTTCAGGAAAAACAGCTTTTTGGATCGTTCTTCTTTTCTACTTTGCCTACCTCATTTATGTAGGCATTGCCTGTCTGCAGGGGCTATTTCAGGAAGTAACCCTTCCACCGAAGATTCTGCGCTTTACAATGGTCCCGCTTTTACTATTTCTACTTCTGATCGTATTCAATCTTCCTATTTATAAGAAAATTCTTATGAAATTAAGCGCCGCAGATCTGGTGCAAGTCCATATTTTTAGGCTTATAGGATCCTTCTTCCTCATCCTTGGATTTTTGCAAGTCTTGCCTGCTTCAATAGCAGTCATCGCAGGTCTGGGGGATCTAATCACTGCCGTTTCAAGCATTTTCGTCGCTAGGGCTCTAAGAAATCGGAAGAAATATGCCAAAACATTGGCCTACATTTGGAACACCTTTGGCTTCGTTGATATTCTTGCCACCTCGGCAAGTGCCTATATACTAACCAAAATTTCAATTGAAACAGGTTCCATGGGAGTAGACATCCTAGGAGCATTTCCATTCTGTTTCATTCCTGCCTTTGCTCCAGCGACGATTATCTTCCTCCATCTTTCCATCTATAGAAAACTCATTAGCAAGGCGTAAAAAGAAATTTCTAGAAGAAATTTTCACTCTTTTCTGTTTTCTTGTCCTATGACAAGATTAGTGTCTTCATATGCCTGTAGTTTTGAATCATATTAATTAACAAACTAAAAAAATTAAAGATGACAGATTCAAAAAACTACATGATGATTTTCCGTTTCGAGCCTAATCCAGAAGCAAGACCAACTGAGGAAGAAATTCAAATGCAAAGACAAATGTGGGGCCAGTTCATAGGGAACATCCCCCTAAAGGAAAAGCTAGTAGGTACCAATCAACTTGGTTTTACAGGGAAAACAATTAGCGCTGACAAGACAGTGACAGAAGGTATTAACATGGACAAGGGTATTGTCATGGGTGGAAACATGATTGTGGCAGCTAATTCAATGGAGGAGGCCGCAGAAATGGCAAAGGATTGTCCGATTCTACACATGGGAGGCACGGTTGAAATCCGTGACATCATGCCTATGTAATTGACCTTATTTATTAACTAATTTATTTCAAACAACAATAAAATGAACTTAAAAATGATACTTTCAATAATAGCAATCGTAGTAGCAATCTTCCTAATCTATGGATTTTATAAGGCTAGTCAACTAAAAAATATTCATATCCAGAAAAAAGTGAGCATCACTAGCGATATCGAAGCCGTCTATGACAAAATTAGGTACTTAGAAAAATTCCCAGAATGGTCTCCATTTTATGATGCAGACCCTGAACAAAAATATGAAGTGAAGGGAACTGACGGTGCAGTGGGTGCACAATTTCACTGGGACGGCAATAAGGGCAAGGACCTTGGTTACCAAGAAATAGTTAAGCTTAGTGCTCCTACTTACGTAGGCATGAAGTGTGACATCCAGAAACCATTCAAGGCAAGTCCTACATTCGAATATGCCCTGTCAAGCAACGGCAATGATGTCACTGTCACTCAGGATTTCAAGCTCGAATCAGGCTTGGTAGATTCCTTCTTCATGTGGTTATTTGGAGCACGTAAGCAAATGGAAAAAACCAACGAACACGGTATGAACTTACTAAAGAAGGCTGTCGAGGGATAGTGATCATTCAGAGTGAACACTGATACAATACCTCAAAAAGCAAGTACACCAATCTTCTTCGCTACAGCAAAAGAATCAGGCCAGCAGCTTGATTCTTTTGCTCATAGCAATTCGGAGGAGGAGCATTGACTGAATTCGTCCGCAGAAACATGCTAACACTTTTCTTTGAGAATTCTTAATTGCTATTTTTGTCTTCCTATTTCTATAATCACAAAAACCTCCTATGAAAAAAATAGTCTATTACGTA